>RFIR01000457.1 GCA_003695135.1 Alphaproteobacteria bacterium
CGGCGCTGCTGGCGGTGCCGGCGCTGGCGCTGTTCGCCATCCGGGCCGGGCGGCAGCCGCTGGGACAGGCCTGGCGGCTGTGGTGGACCGCCGGCTGGGTGCTGATCGTCCTCCATCTCTACTGGGGGCTGGGCCGGCTGCATCACTGGGACCCGATCTCGGTCTTCGAGCGGCAGGGCTTCAGGGTCGCCGCGCCGATCTTCGTGCTGGAGGTGGTGTGGCTGGTCGATGTGGTGCTGGCCTGGACCCGGCGGGACTGGTCGCACGCCGCCGGCGGCTACCTGCTGTGGCAGTGGCTGGCCTGGCTGATCGCGGTGGCCAATTTCGCGGTCTCGCTGCTGGTCTTCCGCAACGATCCGGCCAGCCTGTGGATCGGCGTGCTGATGGCCGCGGCGCTGGGGCTTGCGGTGCTGCGCCGGCTGGTGGAGGGGGAGCGGGCCTGATGCGACTGGTGGTATTCCGCGAACCGGTGCTGATGCTGGCCACCCTGTCGGCGGGGCTGGTGGTGACAGTGTTCGGCGGCCTCGCCGCCGAGGATGCCACCCATGCGCGCGCGGTCTATTCGATCTGGCCGGTTCTGCTGCTGGGTGGCATCGCGGTGGCGCGTTTCATCCGTCTGGGGCCGAGCATGGAGGGGACGGGCTGGCTGGGCTGGTGGAGCCTGGGGCTGATCGCCTATCTGATCCATCTGCTGTTCGCCTTCGGAGGCGTCTACGATTTCGATCCGCGTGCGGTGATCGCCGGGCAGGGGCTGTTCACGGCCGCGGTCAATGTCCTGCTGCTCGTGCTGTGGCTGCTGAGTGTCATTGCCGCCTTCATTCCCAGCGAGCCGCCCTGGGAGCGCGGGCTCAACATCGTTACGGCCGCGCTGTTCATCGCCACCGCGCTGACCTCCTCGCTGGTCTTCGGCCATCACCCGGTCAGCAATGCGCTGGGGGTGCTGCTGGTGGTGATTTGGCTGGTGGCGCTGTGGCGGCGGCTGGGCAGGGCAGAGGCCGGTCTGGGGTAGTGGAGCGACCCCGGCGTCCGGATCGCTGGCCGCGAAGCTCGAGACGACCTGCAAGGGCGGTGCCCGACCCCGGGAGGGCGCTGCGAAACGACGGGACAGGCAATGACGGTCAACCATGCCTGTCGGTTGCGCCCATGACGGGCGTTGCCATGCGCCCTCCCGGGGGCAGGGTCGGGCGCCGCCCGGCTGCGCCGGGCGAGGCACGTGTCGGCCGCATCTCCCCGTCTTGATCAGGATTGCGGATGGAATTCAAGGGGATCGGTCGGGCGACACACCGGCCGCGCTCTCCGCCGCCGGTCCGGCCTGCGGCGCGAGCTCGCGGTGATAGAACTGCCCGGCCAGCCGCCGCAGCCGGTGCGAGCGGAACAGCTCGGGCATGGTCCAGTCCGGCTCCTCGCCGGCAAAGAGCTCCAGCCAGGCGATGGCCAGCGCCGGATCCTCCTCGACATTCTCGCGAAAGCTCCACCAGCTGCGGATGTCGCCCAGCTCCCGCGCCGGCTTCTGCGCGCCATGGAAGTCATGCTCCAGCACCAGACCGCGGGTGTTGAGGCAGAAGGCGACATAGAGATAACCCTCCGGCCAGTAATGGCAGGGCAGGGCGGGATCGGCATCGGGCGGGGCGGTGCGCAGCCGGACCGGCGCCTTCTCGATCAGCATCCGCAGCATCAGCCCGGCGGCAAAGCCGACATAGTCGCGCCGGTCCTCTTCCCGCCCCGGTTTCTGGGCATTGAAGGCGGCGAGCCAGGCGGTGAAGGCTTCGGCCAGCTTCACCCGATCGAGCTCGTATTCATTGCCGGTCTCGCGCGCGGTCTCGTCGAGCTGGGCCCGGAACAGCCGGGTAAACCAGCGCAGCCGGCGCACCGCCTTGCGCAGCGGCTGGTCACCTTGCGTCCCGGGAATGGCGATCGGCATGGGTGTGTCTTTCCCGTTATAGAACGTTTAGCCCAATCGTGTTTGCCCGCCCGTGGCGCGCAGCGAGACGGGCATGCGCCCGCCCGCCCCCTTGGCGGGCGCATTCGCGCCCACCCGGGCGGTCGCCTGCCCTCGCATCGGACAAGACGATGAACCTCATGAGACGCGCCCGCATCAAAGCTGCCCCGCCAGCCGTTCGAGCACCGCGCCGGTGGCATCCGGGTCGCCGGCGGCTGCCTCCAGCTCCGCCGCCGCCGCGTCGACCAGCGCCAGCGCCATTTCCATCAGCGCGGCCTCCTCCTGCACGTCGCCCGCACGCTCGGTCAGCAGCCAGACGAAGACGGCCGCGAAGACGCGAAGGGCCGTCTCGCGCGCTGTCCGGGACAGGGTGATCGGCGCGCCGGGGACATGACCCACCACATGCGCCTCGACGAGCCGGGCGAGGATATGGGCGGCCCGCATACCGCCTCTGGCCCTGCCGGCATCGCCCATCGCCGCAAGCGCCGCGACCGCCACCGTCTCGCTGAACAGGAACGGGTGCTCGGCCATGCCGGCCCGCCAGCCCCAGGCCAGCGCGCGCACCAGCGCCGCCGCGCCGTCCCGACCGGTCTCGGTCCCGCGCAGCCAGGCGGCGGCACGCGCGATGTCTTCGGGTTCCGGCGGCGGGCTCAGCGTGCGTGCGCCAAGATCGCCCGCCGCCCTGCGGGCCCGATCGAGAAGCGCGCGCACCGGGCCGGGCAGCAGCGTCAGCGCCGGTTCGATCTGCTGTTCGGTGGCATCGGCCAGCGTGCCCATCCCGCGCATCATGTCGCGAAGGGGCATGGGCAGCCGCCGGGGCAGAACGGGTTTCGGCCTTCCCATCATCCGTGGTCCATCTCTCGCATCCCGCGCCACCCTAGCACCGGCCGGGCGTGGTTTCCATGAAGGGATGGTCGCCTCGAGCGTGGTGAGCCCCGCTTGGCTGGCCAGCCCCGTCGCATTCTGCGCCGCCGCGGCCTGGCCGGGCCGCACGCAATCGGGCATCGACCGGCCCGGATGCAGAGCCGTCGCGAACCCGCATTGAAGCAGTCGCCGCAGCCCGATGTGCACACAACCTTGATATCGAAGGCCGGCATGTCGAACGCAAGCCCCATGCGGTCGCGATAGAGCGGCCCGTCGCCGCCCGGTGTCAGGATCACCGCCCCGGCGCCGAGATCGAGGAAGCGCGCGGCGATGGCGTCGAAATCGCTCGGGCCATGGCCTTCGCCTCTTCCCCGGACGGCATGAAGAAATCGGTATGCGGCAGGAGCGGCCGCGACCTGTCGATCGTGGCCAGCTCGATCATGGTGCACAAGGCGCTGGCCGCCGCCGAGACGCTGGCCGGGGACGGCATCGAGGCCGTGCGGAAGCTGGTCGCCGGGGCGGGCTGACATCCCGCTGTCCCTTCGGCCGACCCGCCCGGGCGCCACGAAACCGTGACGCCACGAGTGTTACTTCCGGATGTCCGCTGCAGGCGGGCAGCATCAGGGTATCGACCGTCCACCGGATGGGGCGGTTCGCGCGAAACCGGTGCGACAACCGCCTTGCAGGCCGGACACAACCCGGCAAGGCTGGTCGCGGCAGGGTATGAAAAGGGAGCCAGCAGATCATGACCGAATACGTCAATCCGACGCGGGAGGCCTTCGCCGCGTTCCGCGAGATGCAGCGCGAAGGCCCGGTGCACATGCTCAATCTGGTGCGGTTCCGCGAGCGGGCCGAATACGAGGACGGCACGGTGGCGACCGGGGCCGAGGCCTATCGCAGCTATGCGCGCGAATCCGGCCCGGTCTTCCGGCGTCTGGGCGGGCGGCAGATCTGGCTGGGCACGCCGGAGCTTATGCTGATCGGGCCGGAGGCGGAACGCTGGGACATCGCCTTCATCGCCGAATATCCCGATGTCGATGCCTTCGTCGCCATGCTGCGCGATCCCGATTACCGCAAGGCGGTGCGCCACCGCACCGCGGCGGTGGCCGATTCGCGGCTGATCCGCATCCGCCCGGCCGCACCGGGGGCGGGGTTCGGCGAGATCGAGGGGTGAGGGCAGCGCGCGGCCGGCTGCGGGTGCGCCTCAGCCCGGCCGGATGAGCGGCTCCACGGCAAGCCCCACGCCCAGCAGCCGCTCGTCTTCCCCGCTCTGGACGCAGAGCAGGAAGCTGGTCGGCAGGCCGTCGGCATCGCTCCCGTTGGGGATCGCCAGCCCCGGCAGGTCGAGGAAATTGCCCAGCGTGGTGTTGCGCAGCGTGCGCAGATTGGTGCGGTGAAACACCGCGTCGTCGGCCTCCAGCGGCGCGATCTCCGGCGCGACCAGCGGGGTGGTCGGCATGGCGATCAGCGCATCGCCCAGCCGGGCGCGGATATCGGC
>RFIR01000458.1 GCA_003695135.1 Alphaproteobacteria bacterium
GGGCGCTGCCCGGGCTGACGCCCGGGCGGGGGCGCTCTCTCGGGGTAAAGCTTTATCACCGGCCCTCCCGGCCTCGGTTTGGAAGGAAGAAAGACATGACAGACATCCAGCCGATCACCATGCCGAAATGGGGCCTGGCGATGCAGGAGGGCACGGTCTCGGAATGGCTCGTCGAACCGGGGGCCGAGATCACCGCTGGCGACGAGATCGTCGAGATCGAGACCTCCAAGATCACCAATGTCTTCGAAAGCCCCGTCTCCGGCACGTTGCGCCGCATCGTGGTCGCGGCCGGCCAGACCGTGCCGGTGGGCGCGCTTCTGGGCGTCTGCGCCCCGGCCTCGGTCGATGACGCGGCCATCGACACTTTCGTGCAGGAGTTTCTCGACAGCTTCGACTGGGAGGCGGCGGGTGCGACGGGCGGGCCGGAGCCGCAGAGCATCGACACCGATGCCGGCCGCATCCGCTATCTGGAACTGGGCGAGGGCGAGGGCGCACCGATCATCTTCGTGCACGGCTTCGGCGGCGACCTTCTGAGCTGGATGTTCAATCAGGAGGCGCTGGCCGAGAGCCACCGCACCATCGCGCTCGACCTGCCCGGCCATGGCGGATCGACCAAGACCCTGCCCGGCAACAACGCCGCCGCGCTCGCGGATGCCGTCCTCGCCTTCATGGATGCGAAGGGCATCGCGCGCGCGCATTTCGTCGGCCATTCCATGGGCGGCGCCATCGCGCTGTTTCTCGCCGCGCGCCGGGCCGCGCGCACCGCCTCGGCGACGCTGATCGCGCCGGGCGGGCTGGGGGCCGAGATCAACATGGAGTTCATCGACGGCTTCATCAGCCAGAAGCGCGCCCGCAAGCTGCGGGGGATCATGGAGATGCTGGTGGCCGATCCCGGCGCCATCACCGGCGAGATGATCGAGGAAGTGATCCGCTTCAAGCGCCTCGACGGGGTGGAGGCGGCGCTGACCGCCTTGCGCGACGGGCTGTTTCCCGGCGGCCGGCAGGCGGGATCGCTGCGCGAGGCGCTCTCGACCCTGACCGTCCCGGTGCAGGTGATCTGGGGCGTTCAGGACCGCATCCTGCCCGCCGCCCATGCCGAAGGCCTGCCGGAGACGGTGCCGGTGACGCTGCTCGAAAACACCGGGCACATGCCGCATATGGAGCGCGCCGGCGAGGTCAATGCGCTGATCGAACGCATCGCGCGGTAGCGGCCGCCGCATTCTCCGCCATCCACGAGCCGCTCGGCGACCGCAGGGCGCGCATTCACGGCGCGCCGTTTCGCATGACGCGGGTGCAAGGCGCAATGGTGCGCAATGAATGCGCACCCTACAGCGGGGTCGAACCCGGTCACGCCTCCTCGGGGCTGTCGCAGGTCCCTGCTTTGGATGCGGGGCCGAACCCCACCGGACGCGGTACGCTGAGGACTCCCCGCCGCAGCGCGGTTTTGCCTCACACCCCGATCGGGCCGCCGCTCTTGATCTCGCGCAGCACCAGATTGGTGCGCACATGGGCCACCCCCTCGATGGCGAACAGGCAGCTCTCCAGAAACCGGTTATAGGCGTCCTGATCGCGGCAGAGCACTCGCAGGTGATAATCCGCCTCGCCGGTGGTCGCGTAACAGTCCTGCACCTCGGGCCGGGCCTGCATGGCGCGGATGAAGCTGTCCACCCGCTCGCGCAGATGGCGGGCGAGCTGCACATGCACGATGGCGTGAAAGGCCAGCCCGCAGGCACGCGGATCGACCTGCGCGGCGTAGCCGGTGATGACGCCCGCCTCCTCCAGCGCCCGCACCCGCCGCCAGCAGGCGGAGGTCGACATTCCCGCCCGTTCGGCCAGCTCGGCATTGGAAATCCGGCCATCGGCCTGCAGCGCCGCGAGGATGCGGCGATCCTGCCCCGTGAGCGCGAACGGTTCATTCATCCGAAATCTGCCCCAAAATCGGTAATCTGTTTCACAAACCTGCACCCGGCGGAGGATTATGACAAGTTTTTTCCCGGCCTGGCGCTAGAATTCCGATAGGAAGCCGGCAAGGGGAACTGGCAGGACCGGAGGCGCCATGACCTATCATCCCGGTGAAATCCGCGCCTACGCACTCGATGACCGCTACACGCTCGAAACCGGCCGGGTGTTTCTCACCGGCACCCAGGCGCTCACGCGCATCCTGCTCGACCAGGCCCGCCGCGACCGCGCCGCGGGGCTGAGGACGCGCGGCTTCGTCTCGGGCTATCGCGGCTCGCCCCTGGGCGGGCTCGATCAGGAGCTGTGGCGGGCGGGCGAGCGTCTGGCGGCGGCCGGCATCGAATTCATGCCGGCGGTCAACGAGGATCTGGCCGCCACCGCCGTGCTGGGCAGCCAGCAGGTGGAAACCAGCCCCGCCGCCCAATGTCAGGGCGTGTTCGCCATGTGGTACGGCAAGGGGCCGGGGCTGGACCGGGCGGGCGACGCGCTGCGCCATGGCAACGCCTATGGCTCCTCGCCCCATGGCGGGGTGCTGGTGGTCGCGGGCGACGACCATGGCTGCGTCTCCTCATCCATGCCGCACCAGTCCGACGCCGCCTTCCTGACCTGGTTCATGCCGGTGCTGCACCCGGCCGATCTCGGCGAATATCTCGCCTTCGGCGAATATGGCTACGCGCTGTCGCGCTTCTCGGGCATGTGGGTCGGCTTCAAGGCGATCTCGGAGACGGTGGAAAGCGGTCGCTCGGTCGAGCTTCGGCCCGACCGGCGCTTCGTCATCCCCGATTTCACGATGCCGCCCGGCGGGCTGCATTACCGCTGGCCGGACCTGCCCGGCCCGCAGATCGAGGAGCGCATGCAGGCCAAGAAGGAAGCCGTCTTCGCCTTTGCCGAGGCCAACCCCATCGACCGGGCGCTTTACGGCTTGCGCGACGCGCGCTTCGGCATCGTGACCACCGGCAAGGGCCATCTCGACACCATGGAGGCGCTGCGGCTGCTCGGCCTCGACGAGGCGCGCTGCCGCGCGCTCGGCATCGACATCTACAAGGTCGGCATGGTCTGGCCGCTGCCGCGGCGCGCCGCGCTCGATTTCGTGCGCGGCAAGGAGGAGATCCTCGTCATCGAGGAAAAGCGCGGCATCATCGAAAGCCAGTTCAAGGAATATTTCTACGACTGGCCGGGCGACAAGCCGCGCCGCATGGTGGGCAAGCGCGACGAGGCGATGAACCGGCTGGTGCCGTGGACGGGCGAGCTGTCGCCGCGGCTTCTGGTGCCGATCATCGCATCCCGGCTGGAGAAACTGTTCCCCGGCGAGGGGTTTGCCGCGCGTGCGGCCGAGATCACCGCCGAACCGCCCGTGGCGCTGACGATCCCCGGCGCCACCCGTACCCCCTATTTCTGCTCGGGCTGCCCGCACAACACCTCGACGCGGGTGCCCGAGGGCAGCCAGGCCCTGGCCGGCATCGGTTGCCACTTCATGGCCAGCTGGATGGACCGCAACACCACCTCGCTGATCCAGATGGGCGGCGAAGGGGTGAACTGGGCCGCCTCGTCGAAATTCACCGGCCAGCCCCATGTGTTCCAGAATCTCGGCGACGGCACCTGGTATCATTCCGGCTCCATGGCCATCCGCCAGGCGATCGCGGCGGGCGCCAACATCACCTTCAAGATCCTCTACAACGACGCGGTGGCCATGACCGGCGGCCAGCCCGTGGACGGCCCGGTCAGCGTGCAGGCCATCGCCCATTCGGTGCGTGCCGAGGGCGTGGAGCGCATCGCGCTGGTCTCCGACGAACCGGCCAGGTTTCATGCCGGCGACTTTCCCGCCGGCACCACCATCCATGCCCGCGAAGACCTCGATGCCGTGCAGCGCGCGCTGCGCGAGGTCAGGGGCGTCTCGGTGCTGATCTACGCGCAGACCTGTGCCACCGAGAAGCGCCGGCGGCGCAAGCGCGGCCTGATCGAGGACCCGCCGAAATTCGCCTTCATCAACGAGCTGGTCTGCGAGGGCTGCGGCGACTGCTCGGTCGCCTCCAACTGCCTCAGCGTCGAGCCGGTGGAGACCGAGTTCGGCCGCAAGCGCCGCATCAACCTGTCGAACTGCAACAAGGATTTCTCCTGCCTCGATGGCTTCTGCCCCAGCTTTGTCACCGTGGAAGGGGCAAGGCGCCGCAAGCGGGCCGGCACGGGCGCCGACGTCGCGGCGCTGGCCGCCACCCTGCCGCCGCCCGATCTGCCGCGGCTGGATGCGCCCTTCGACCTGCTGGTCACCGGCGTCGGCGGCACCGGGGTGGTCACGGTAGGCGCGCTGATCACCATGGCCGCACATCTGGAGGGGCTGGGCGCCTCGGTGCTCGACTTCACCGGCTTCGCGCAGAAATTCGGCCCGGTGCTCAGCTTCATCCGGCTGGCCCCGCGCCCCGAAGACATCAACCAGGTCCGTATCGACGCGCGCGCGGCCGATGCGGTGATCGCCTGCGATATCGTCGTGTCGTCTTCGCCCAAGGCTTCGGCGACCTATTCGGACCGCACCCGCATCGTGCTCAACCGCGCCGAGATGCCGACGGGCGA
>RFIR01000459.1 GCA_003695135.1 Alphaproteobacteria bacterium
CGCAGTACACATTGGCAGAAAACGCGTCTCGCCTGGGATGCCCCCTCGCGCCGGAGTTTCGCAGGGATCTCTGCCAAACAACAGTGAAAAAAAAAAACTCCGCCGGCGCCGCATTTCGCGGCGCCCGAGCGCGCCGATGGGGTCTGGCGCTCGGTGTAGGGTGCGCATTCATTGCGCACCGTTTTGCGCTCCCCAAGGCGGGTATTGACGATGCTGCGCCATGAATGCGCACCCTGCATCTCGGCGCGATCGGATATTCAAGAACCCGAAAATCACCTGCGCCGGCGCCGACCCACCGGGGCGGGCAGGGCTATGGCGCGGCCTCGCGCAGGACGCGCGGCAATTTGAAGGCAACGCTTTCCGAGGCCGTCTCCACCGTGTGGACAACGGTCTCGAACCGCTCGCGGAAGGCCGCGATCACCTCCTCGACCAGCAGCTCGGGCGCGCTTGCCCCTGCCGTGATGCCGACGGCGCGCACGGGCCCGAGCGCGCGCCAGTCGATGTCGGCGGCGCGCTGGATCAGCTGGGCATGGCCGCAGCCGGCGCGGCGGGCGACCTCGACCAGACGCTTGGAGTTCGACGAGTTCGGCGCCCCGATCACCAGCAGCGCCGCGACCCGGGGCGCGATCGCCTTGACCGCCTCCTGCCGGTTGGTGGTGGCATAGCAGATGTCTTCCTTGTGTGGACCGTGAATGGCGGGAAACCGCGCCTGCAGCGCGGCGACGATGCCGGCCGTGTCGTCGACCGAAAGCGTGGTCTGGGTGATGTAGGCCAGCGATTGCGGATCGCGCACCTCGATGCGGGCGACATCCTCCTCGGTCTCGACCAGGATCACCTCGCCGGGCGGCAGCTGGCCCATCGTGCCCACTGTCTCGGGGTGGCCGGCATGGCC
Source organism: Alphaproteobacteria bacterium (assembly GCA_003695135.1). Lineage (GTDB taxonomy): Bacteria > Pseudomonadota > Alphaproteobacteria > Rhodobacterales > Rhodobacteraceae > J013. The sequence goes on from RFIR01000459.1 coordinate 893, forward strand.
GATCATGATCATCTGCCGGCCGCGAAGATGGTGCCGTTCCGCCTCGATATGCACCTTGCTGACCAGCGGGCAGGTGGCATCGACATAGAGCATCCCGCGCTGCGCCGCCCGCGCCGGCACCGATTTCGGCACGCCATGGGCCGAAAACACCACCGGGCGGTCATCGGGGCATTCGTCGAGCGATTCGACGAACACCGCCCCCTTGGCGCGCAGGCTGTCCACGACGAAACGGTTGTGCACGATCTCGTGGCGGACATAGACCGGCGCGCCCCAGCGTTCCAGCGCCGTCTCGACGATCTTGATCGCCCGGTCGACCCCGGCGCAGAAACCGCGGGGGGCGGCGAGATAGAGCTCAATCCGGTCGGCCGTCATGCGTTTCCCGGGCGGGTTGGCAAACAGCGTGCAAGGTGAGTGCGGATCTGCATGAGCACATCGGCCAGCATCGCCGGCGTCAGCCGCCCGGTATGCACATTGTAGCGCGAACAGTGATAGCTGTCGAAGAGCGTGAAGGGTCCCAGATCGTGCCGTGCGCCATGCGCGAAGGGAAACCGGCGCGGCGTGCGGTCCAGCGCCCGCAAAACCGCATCATGGCTGATCCGGCCCAGGCTCAGTATGGCCCGCAACCGCGGCAGCGCCGCGATGCGGGCGGCGAGGAACCGGCGACAATTGGCGATTTCGGAGGCGAGCGGCCGGTTTAGCGGCGGGGCGCAGGCCAGCGCGTTTGTGATCATCACCCCGTCGAGATCGAGCCCGTCATCGGGCCGGTCCTCGATCCGCCCGGATGCCCAGCCTGCCTCGGCCAGCTTGGCATAGAGCAGCACCCCGGCCTGATCGCCGGTGAACACCCGCCCGGTGCGGTTGGCGCCCTTGCGCCCCGGGGCGAGACCGACGATCAGCAGCGATGCCCGCGGATCGCCAAAGCTGGACACAGGCGCGTTGTGCCAGTCCGGATGCCGCGCCGCGTTCTCCGCACGATAGGCGGTGATCCGCGGGCAGAGACCGCAGTCCATGTCGGGAACGGCGGTTGTCTCCACCACCGTGAGGCCTCACTCCTCTATGGTTTCCTCGTCGGGCGTGTGATGAACGGTCTGGTGCGGACGCGGCGGACGCCCGATCACCTCCTTCAGCTCCTCCAGCTCGATGAAATTGTCCGCCTGGCGCCGCAGATCGTCGGCGATCATCGGAGGCGAGGACCGAATCGTCGACACCACCGAGACCCGCACGCCCTGGCGCTGGATGCCTGCAACCAGCGGCCGGAAGTCGCCATCGCCGGAAAACAGCACCATGTGATCGATATGCGGCGCCATCTCCATGGCATCGACGGCAAGCTCGATGTCCATGTTGCCCTTCACCTTGCGCCGGCCCATCGCATCGATGAATTCCTTGGCCGGCTTGGTGACCATGCAGAACCCGTTGTAGTCGAGCCAGTCGACGAGCGGTCTGATCGGTGAATATTCCTCGTTCTCGATCAGAGCAGTGTAGTAGAATGCCCGCAGCAGCTTCCCGCGGCGCATGAACTCCCCGCGCAACAACTTGTAATCGATGTCAAATCCCAGCGCCTTTGCCGCCGCATAGAGATTCGATCCGTCGATGAAGAGCGCTAGCCGTTCGTCCCTGTAAAACATATGGGGTGTCCTCCCATGCCAAAAAAATTGCGCGCCTTGCCGCGGGAGACGGTCGCAGCCTGCGCGGCAGGGGCCACAGCCAAGTCCCGGCGGGTTGAAAACCCCGACATTTCCCCTGCCCGTGCTTGGTCGCATTTTGCGAAGCCTGAATCAATGGCCAACCAGCGGTCGCGATGGGATTTCCGTGGCGTCAGGTAGGTGCCCGTCCGGTAACGGCAGAGATCCGGCAAGTTGCCGAATGGCGACTTCTCGCACCGAGGCGGGCCGGGCGGGAAGGAATGATACGTCACCCAGGCAAAGGTCCCGACGCGGCACGGCCGTCGAATCGGCGACGGGCCAGGCTCGTGCCAGCGATCGGACCAGTGGTTTCGAGCGGTTCACCTGTCGGACGCACGTCGATCAGCCGGTGGCATCGTGCTAGAATGGGTCATGGAGTGGGATCAGCTGCGATACATGCTGGCCGTCGCGCGCGGCGGATCGATGCAGGCCGCGGCCATCGCGCTGGGGGTCGACCGGGCGACCGTGCAGCGCCATGTCGAGGCGCTGGAGACGGCGCTGGGCACGCGCCTGTTCCACCGGCGCAGCAGCGGCTGCGTCATGACCGAATCGGGAGAGGCGATCTTCTCGATCGTCAGCGACATCGAGGCGGCCACCGCCACGCTGGTCGCCCGGGTCGGTGGCCGGGAAAAACGCGCCGAGGGGCGGGTCCGGCTGACGGTGCCGGAATTCTTTGCCGTGCATGTGCTGGCGCCGGCGATGACGGAGCTGGCCGCGCTCTATCCCGGGATCGAGCTGGAGGTGATCTGCGGCCACGCGTTTCTCGATCTCTCGCGCGGCGAGGCCGATATCGCGATTCGCAATCGCCGGCCGCATCATTCCAGCCTTGTCTCGCGCAGGCTCGGCGCGGTGGGGGTCGGCACCTTCGCGGCGCCCGCCTATGTCGAGGCGCATGGGATGCCGCCCTTCGACGGCCTGGACGGGCACAGGGTGGTGCTGTTCGAGGAAACCATCCTCGAAGGCGGGCTGACCCGCCGCATGGGCGCGCTGCTCGACGGTGCGCATGTGGCGCTGCGCAGCAACGATCTCCTTGCCGTGGCCGCCACCGTGCGCGCCGGGGCAGGGGTGGGGATCTTCCCCGCCGTCATTGCCCATGGCGATGCCGGGCTGATCCCGGTGCCGCCGGGGCGGCTGTTCGTGCCGGAGGTCTATCTGGTC
>RFIR01000460.1 GCA_003695135.1 Alphaproteobacteria bacterium
GCGCTGATGGCCGGGCTGCTGACGGTCTCGGCCTCGGCGCAGGGGCTGATCCGCGATGCCGAGATCGAGCGCACGCTGCGCATGCTGTCCAAGCCGGTGTTCCGTGGCGCCGGGGTCTCGCCGGGCAGCGTGAAACTCTATCTCATCGGCGACCGGTCGCTGAACGCCTTCGTCGCCGGCGGGCGCAACATCTTCCTCTATTCCGGGCTGATCAGCCGCCTCGACAAGCCCGAACAGCTGCAGGCGGTGCTGGCGCATGAACTCGGCCACATCAATGGCGGGCATCTGGCGCGGCGCGGCATCGAGGCGCGGCAGGCTACCGGCGCGCTGGCGCTCGGCATCCTTCTGGCCATCGCGGCCGGGGTGGCGGGCAGCCCCGACGCCTCGGCGGCCATCGCCTCGGGCACCGGCAGCATGCTCCAGCGCGGCTTTCTTGCCTATACGCGCGGCGAGGAAGCCAGCGCCGATCAGGCCGGGCTGACCTATCTGGAACGCGCCGGCATCAACCCGCACGGCTTTGTCGAGGTGCTGGAGATCTTCCGCGGGCAGGAGGCGCTGGCCGCCGGCCGCATCGATCCCTTTGCCCGCACCCATCCGATGAGCGCCGACCGCATTCTGCTGGCCGAACGGCGGGTCGCGGCCTCGCCCTATCGCGACCGCCGCACACCGGCCAGGCTTGCCTATTGGTACGGGCGGATGCGCGCCAAGCTCGACGGCTTCCTCGACCGGCCCGAACGGACGCTGCGCACGCTCAAGCCCGGAGCGGATGACGAGTTTTCGCTGATCCGCCAGGCTGTGGCGCTGCATCGCCTGCCCGACCCGGACGGGGCGCTGCGGGCAGTCGACCGGCTGCTCGCCAAGCGGCCAAGGGACGCCTATTACCACGAGCTCAAGGGCCAGATCCTGTTCGAATCGGGCAGGGTTCCCGAAGCCATCGCCGCCTATCGCCGCGCGGTCCGGCTGGCGCCGGGCGAATCGCTGATCCGCGCATCGCTGGCCGAGGCGCTCCTGTCGCTCGACCGGCCCAAGGCCAATGCCGAGGCGCTGCGGCTGCTGAAGAAGGCCACCGCAGCGGATGAGGGCAATGCCCGCGCGCTGCGCAGCCTTGCCGTGGCCTGGGCGCGGGCCGGCAATGAGGGGATGGCGGCGCTCGCCACGGCCGAGCGTTTCGCGCTGGAGCGGCGGTTTCACGACATGACCATCCATGCCAGGCGGGCGGCGCAGATGCTGCCGCGCGGCAGCCCGGGCTGGCTGAAGGCGCAGGACATCATCCTGATGGGCGAGCGTCTGGAAAAGGGCTGAAGACCTTGCGCCGGTGACGCACCTGCCCGCCCGCCGCCACGGTGATCGGGCAGATGATACCGGGGCGCTCCGGCCTGCATACGAGGAGAGAACGACATGATCAGGACCATCTGCGCCGCGCTGGTCGGACTGGCAATTATGGCCGGCACCGCGCCGGCCCAGGAAACGGCGAAGCCGGAGGAGGTCGCCCCGGGGTTGAGCCGAGAGCAGTTCCGCGAGGAGGTTCGCGCCTATCTGCTCGACAATCCCGAGGTGATCTATGAGGCGGTGCAGATCCTGGAACGGCGGCGCAAGATCGCCGAGGCCGAGGCCGAGCTCGACCTTGTGCGCACCAATGCCGAGGAGCTGCGCAATGACGGCTTCAGCTATGTCGGCGGCAATCCCGAAGGCAGCGTGAGCGTGGTCGAGTTCTTCGACTATCACTGCCCGTACTGCAAGCAGGCCCATGCGGATGTGAAGACGCTGCTGCGCACCAATCCCGATATCCGCTTCGTGGCCAAGGAGTTCCCGATCCTCGGACCCGACAGCGTGCAGGCCTCGCGCGCGGCGCTGGCAGCGCTGCGCCAGGGCCCCGAGATCTATGCTGCCTTCTGGGACAGGATGATGGCTTTCGAGGGAACCTTCACCGATGCGGTGATCGACCGGTTGGCCGATCGCGCCGGCGTCGATGTCGCCCGCATGCGCGCCGACATGGCCGATCCGGCGATCGAGGAGCAGATCCGGCGCAACCACAATCTGGCGCGGCGGCTGAAGATCGGTGGAACCCCTACCTTCGTTATCGGCGACAAGATCATCCGCGGCTACCTGCCGCTGGACGAGATGAACCGGGTGGTCGAGCTCGCCCGCAATGCCGAGAACTGACCCCGCCGCCGGCCACAGCCGGCTTGGATGAGTGCTTTCCACCGCAATTCCGCTGGCCTATATCGGTGCCGGAACGCGGGCGCGCGCCGGAGCCGATGGGCGCGGCGCCCGGACATGGATCGGGGGATATCATGGCCGACACCTTTGATGGCGATGTCGCCTTCATCCGCGCGCTGGCCGAACTGATGCGCGAATCCGATCTGGGCGAGATCGAGGTCAAGCGCGAGATGGGCGAGGACGACGCGCTGACCGTCCGCCTCGCCCGTTCGGCCCCTGCGGCACCGGCAGCCCCGCCGACGCCAGCGGCCCCGCCGATGCCCGCGGTCGCGCCGGTCCAGCCCGAGAGTGCCGCCATGGCGCCACCGGCCGAACCGGACACCGCCGATCCCGCCCTGCATCCCGGCGCGGTCGCCTCGCCGATGGTCGGTACGGTCTATCTGCAACCCGAACCCACCGCCGAGCCCTTCGTGCGCATCGGCGACCAGGTGGCCGAGGGGCAGACGCTGCTAATCATCGAGGCGATGAAGACGATGAACCAGATCCCCGCTCCGCGCGCCGGTGTCGTCAGGCGCATCCTGGTCGAGGATGGGACGCCCGTCGAATTCGGCACCCCGCTGATGATCATCGAATAGGCGGGCCATGTTCAGCAAGATCCTGATCGCCAACCGGGGCGAGATCGCCTTGCGCGTGATCCGGGCGGCGCGCGAGATGGGCATCGCCAGCGTCGCGGTCCATTCAACCGCGGATGCCGACGCCATGCATGTGCGCATGGCCGATGAGAGCATCTGCATCGGCCCGGCACCGGCGGCGCAATCCTATCTCAACATCCCCGCCATCATCTCGGCCTGCGAGATCACCGGAGCGGAGGCCGTGCATCCCGGCTACGGCTTCCTGTCGGAGAACCAGAATTTCGCCCGCATCCTGGAGGATCACGGGATCGCCTTCATCGGGCCGCGATCGGAACACATCGCGCTGATGGGCGACAAGATCGCGGCCAAGGCGACGATGGAGCGGCTCGGCGTGCCCTGCGTGCCGGGCTCGGAGGGCGGCGTGCCGACGCTGGAACAGGCGCGGCGGGTCGCCGGCGAGATCGGCTATCCGGTGCTGATCAAGGCCGCCTCGGGCGGGGGCGGGCGCGGGATGAAGGTGGCGCGCGGGCCCGACGAGCTGCCCTCGGCCTTTCTCACCGCCCGCAGCGAGGCCAAGGCCGCCTTCGGCGACGACACCGTCTACATGGAACGCTATCTGGCCCGGCCCCGGCATGTCGAGATCCAGGTCTTCGGCGACGGCAGGGGCGCGTCGGTGCATCTGGGCGAGCGCGACTGCTCGCTGCAGCGGCGCCACCAGAAGGTGTTCGAGGAAGCCCCCTCGCCGGTGATCGACCCCGACACCCGCAGCCGCATCGGCGGGATCTGCGCCCGCGCCGTGGCCGAGATGGGCTATGCCGGGGCGGGCACGATCGAGTTCCTCTACGAGGATGGCGAGTTCTTCTTCATCGAGATGAACACCAGGCTGCAGGTCGAGCACCCGGTCACCGAGGAGGTCTATGGCGTCGATCTGGTGCGCGAGCAGATACGGGTGGCGGCCGGGCAGCCGCTGTCGCTGCGCCAGAAGGAGCTCAGGCCGCGCGGCCACGCCATCGAATGCCGGATCAATGCCGAGAGCCTGCCGGATTTCCGCCCCTGCCCCGGCACGGTGACCACCCTGCACGCGCCGGGCGGGCTGGGGGTGCGGCTCGACAGCGCGCTCTACGCCGGCTACACCATCCCGCCCCATTACGACAGCCTGATCGGCAAGCTGATCGTGCATGCCGACGACCGACCCGCCGCGCTGGCGCGCCTGCGCCGGGCGCTGGGCGAGCTGATCGTCGACGGGGTCGAGACCACCACGCCGCTGTTCCGCCGCCTGCTGGCCAATCCCGACATCCAGACCGGCCGCTATGACATCCACTGGCTGGAGCGGTTCCTGGCCGACCCGGACTGAGCGGCCGGAAGAAGCAGCCGGGCAACGACGGGAAGGCTTGCGACAGGCTGGCACTCGCGCCGAAGTTGTGTCAGGCTCGGTTTCATGTCCGAGCCGGTCCACCCGCTGGAAATCACGCCCAGCCTTCTGTTGCGGGCCTATGCCGCAGGCGTGTTTCCCATGGCCGAATCGGCCGATGCCCGCACGCTGTTCTGGGTCGATCCCAAGCGGCGCGGCGTGCTGCCGCTCGACCGCTTCCACGTCCCTCGCTCGCTGAGAAAACGCATCCGCCGCGGCGGCTTCGCCGTCAGCGTCAACCGCGATTTCGCCGCCGTGCTGGAAGGCTGCGCCGCGCGTCCCGAGACCTGGATCAATGCCGAGATCCGCGATCTCTACCTCACCCTGCACCGGATGGGATTTGCCCATTCGGTCGAGGTGTGGGACGCGGCCGGGCTGGCCGGCGGGCTCTATGGCGTCTGTCTCGGCGCGGCGTTCTTCGGCGAAAGCATGTTCTCGGCCCGGCCCGATGCCTCCAAGATCGCGCTGGTCTGGCTGGTGGCGCGGCTGCGCAAGGGCGGCTTCAGCCTGCTCGACACCCAGTTCGTCACCGAGCATCTGGCGAGCTTCGGCGCCATCGAGATCTCGCGCGCGGCCTATCACCGCCAGCTCGATGCGGCGCTGGAGCGGCAGGCTCAGTTCTGGTCGCTGTCGGCCACCGCATCGTCCGAGGAGGTGCTGCAGCTCAGCACCCAGACGTCGTAGCGCGGGTGATCGAGCGCCGACAGTGCCGGGCTGGAGGCGAACATCCAGCCGGCAAAATCGGGCCCGTCGTGCCTCACATCCCGGATCACCAGATAGGCAAAGGCATCCTCGCCCTCGCCCGGACCGGGGTGGCGGCACGCCTTCAGCGTGATCTCCAGCCGCTCGTAACGCATGCTCTCGCCCACCGCCAGATCGAAGGTCGAGATCTGCCCCGTCATCTTGTCGAGCCCGCGCAGCCGGGCCTGCCGCCCCGGCACGCTGGTGACCGGCGGGCGCTCGGTGGGAAGCTCGCGCTCGAGCACCGGCAGGGTGATCCCCTCCGGCGCCTTCTTGAAATGATCGGGCGGAATGGTCTGCGCTGCCGTCAGGACCGGTGGCAGGGCAAGGCAGGCAAGCGCGGTCGCGGCGACGGCGAGATGCCGGCTCATGACCCACCCGGCCGGTGCGCGGCAAAGCGGATGCGGACATAATCGGCCCACCACTGCCCGTCGGCGTCGCGCAATACCGGCGCCAGCAATGCGGCGCAGTCGGCGGCAAGCCCGGGCCGCTCCTCCTCGGGCAGGCGGGCGAGCACCGGCGCGGCCAGGGTGGCGAGCCAGGCC
>RFIR01000461.1 GCA_003695135.1 Alphaproteobacteria bacterium
CCGAGCGCCGGCCGCTGGGGGGCCGGCTCGCCACCGGGCTCGCTGCCTTCGACACCATGCTGCCCATCGCCCGTGGCCAGCGCATCGGCATCTTCGCGGGCTCCGGCATCGGCAAGTCGAGCCTGCTCGCCGACCTCGCCCGCGGGGTGGAGGCCGAGCGGGTGGTGCTGGTGCTGATCGGCGAGCGCGGGCGCGAGGTGGGCGGGTTCCTGCGCGAGGCGCTCGACGATGCGGCCCGCGCGCGGATGACGGCGGTGGTGGCAACCTCGGATGCCTCGCCGCTGATCAAGCGCCGCGCGGCCTGGACCGGCATGGCGGTGGCCGAGGCCTATCGCGACCAGGGCGCGCATGTGCTGTTTTTGATGGATTCGCTGACCCGCTTTGCCGAGGCCCATCGCGAGGTGGCGCTGACCGCCGGCGAGCCGCCCAGCTTGCGCGCCTATCCGCCCTCCACCGCGGCGCTGATCGCGGGGCTCGCGGAGCGCGCCGGGCCGGGGCGCGATGCGGCCGGCGAGGGCGACATCACCGGCATCTTCACCGTGCTGGTCGCCGGATCGGACATGGAGGAGCCGGTGGCCGACATCACCCGCGGCATTCTCGACGGCCATGTGATCCTCGACCGGACAATCGCCGAGCGCGGCCGCTTTCCGGCCATCGATGTGCGCCGCTCGGTCAGCCGCTCGCTGCCCGGCGCGGCCACGGAAGAGGAAAACGCGCTGATTGCCGAGGCGCGCAGGCATCTGGGCACCTATGACCAGGCGCTGCCGATGATCCAGACCGGGCTCTACCAGCCGGGCTCCGATCCCGAGATCGACGCCGCGATGCGCGTCTTCCCGGCGCTCGATGCGCTGATGGGGGCGAAATCGGCAAGCGTGGCCGACAGCTTCGCGGCGCTGAAGGCGGCGCTGGCGCGCGCCGGGGCCCCGGCGGCGGCGGAAGAGAAGACCGGCTAGCGGGCGCTCCCGCCCTCGCGTGGTCCCTGCGGACCACTGCGGCCCGATGCCCGACCCGGTTCTTTCTCGACAGCGCGGAGCCTCAGTCGCTAGCGGCCGGATCCGGTCGTTTCGACATCGGAACTGTTCGGATTGTCACCGTCGAGTGGGAAACATCGATTGGGGAACGATTTTTTCAGAAACCCTGCGAAACTCCGGCATGAATGCAAACGCTGAATCGGCCCGGTTTTCAGTCATCATGATCGCGCGCGCGTAAAGTAATTAGAAAATAATTCCCCAATCAATATTTATCAATCAACAGTGAAAACAATCACAACATGACCGGCGCCGCATTTCGCGGCGCCCGAGCGCAGCGCACGGGTCTGGCCAGCGGAGTTTCGCTGGGGTCTCTAGAAAATAATTTCCCAATCAATATTTACCAAATAGGTGGAAATTACGGATAATCGCCGCCGGCGCCGCATTTCGCCTCCGCCCGAGCGCACCGACCGGACCGGACAAAGCGCCCTTCCGGCTGCCTTGCGCCGAGGGGGATGCCGGGGCGGCCAGCCGGGCCGTCGCGCATGGCGGCTGGCCTTCTTCTTGGCCCAAATACTCCCGCCGGAGGCGATCGCGATCTCCACCCGCGACCGGTCCGGGTGCCGGGCGCGGGTTCAGCCGTTGGACAGGATCAGGCTGGCGATGCCGGCCGAGCTCAGCCCCAGCGGGCCCGACTGCAACAGCTGCAGCGCCGCCATGCCCGGCGCGGTCGGCGAGGGGCCGTTCTCGATCTCGGTGCGCACGAGGAAATCGCGGATGATCTCCTCGGTCTTCGCCGGATCGAGCAGCTCGGCCGGCGAGGCGATCTTGAACCGGCTCTGCAGCTTCTCGGCATAGGTCGCGGCCTGTTTGGCCACATCGAGCTGGGCGAATTCCTTCGGCAGCCCCAGCGCGGTATCCAGCACCTCGCGCAGCGGCTTGTCGCCGAGGATGCGGTACCAGTTGGTCAGATCGGTCTGCGCGGGATCGACCCGCTCGCCGATATGGTCGCGGAAGTTCAGCGCCAGCCGCATCGCCTCGTCGATCTCGCCCACGGCGACCTCGAAGCCATGGGCGAGATAGCGCGCGGCGATATCCTCGCGGAAGCTGTCGAAACCGGTGCGCGCGCCGGTCAGGTTGCCGAACCCCAGCGCCTTGGAAAACTCCCGCCAGCGCGGATCGGACAGCCGGTTGGCAAAGGCCTCCTCGCTCTCGGTGCCCTCCTCCAGCACCTTGCGGATCCACGCCTTCTTGTACTGTTCGTCCTCCAGCCCGAAGGCGGTCAGCGTCACCTTCAGGAGCGTGTGATCCTCCAGAAGCTTCTCGACCGTGTCGGCCTTGGCGATGTTGTCGCGGAAATAGGCGAGCTCGCGCTTTTCCTGGGTGCCCTCGGCGAAGGCCGCGCGCTGGCTCGCCTCGGTGCGCTGCAGGAACTGCCAGCCGGCGATGCCCGACAGCGGCAGGGCGGGGGTGTAGCTCATCGTACCCGCTCCGCCGCCGCGCCGCGCCGGACCGCGGCATATTCCATCAGCCGCGCCTCGCGGGCGAGCAGCCCGCGCAGCGCCTTCATCGCCTGGTAGAAGCGCGCCTCGCCCACCGCGATGGTGGCGGCATCGAGCCGGCTGCGGCTGTCGGCATCGGTGAAGACCTGGCTGAGCTGCTCGATGCCGGTCAAAAGCTGCGGGCGCGCCTCCTCGGCGCTGACCTCGCCCGCCAGCACCAGCTGGGCGATATAGGCCACGCGGCGCACCGGCGTGTTGACCTCGTCGGGATGGATCGCGTCGCGCAGCCGCAGCACATTGGCATTCTCGGTCAGGATGCGGATGCGCCCGCGCTGCGCACCGTTCTCCAGCACCGCGCCGTTGATCATGAAGCGCTCGCCCGGCGTCAGCTTGAGGATGAGACCGGACACCTCAGGCCGCTCCCTCCGCGGCACCTTCGGCCGCGGCTTCCTCCGCCGCTCCGGCCCCGCGCAGCCCGCGCATCAGCGCGGTGTTGATGTCGACCAGCGCATCGGGCGCGGCGCGGCCGGCCAGCACCGCATCGGAATGGCGCAGGGTGAAGATCGCCAGCGACAGCAGGCTCGCGCGCAGATCCTCGGGCAGAGCGTTGTCGGGATCGGCGAGATCGAGCGCCAGCACCCGCCACAGCGCCAGATTGTCATTGACCGCGGCGGCGAGGCGGGGGAATTCGGCGCGCCCGCCCTCGGCGGCACGGCTCAGCCGGTGGGTGATGCGGGCGAAGGCCTGATACTCGATCCGGCGCGGGGCAAGCTGGGTCCGGCCGGTCTCGGCATAGGCGGATGTGGCATAGGCGGAACGCGACATGGCGGGGCTCCTCGGCACGGCGTCCGCGCGCGGCGCTGGCGGGGCGGCGCCGGCCGGGACGGCGGGTCTGGGCGCTGGCGCGGGCGGGTCGCGGCAGGCCG
>RFIR01000462.1 GCA_003695135.1 Alphaproteobacteria bacterium
AGCCATTTCGCGCGTGTCGGTCTGCCCCCTCCAGTTTCGTCGTGGGACCGATCAGATGATCCCGCGCAGACGGAGCGATGGAGAATGGCGGCCGGTGTCGGCCCCTGATGCAGCCCGGCCGGACGGCGCCGGGTACGGCGTCCGGGGGCCGGTCAGCACCGCGCCTTGCGGCGCAGGGCAAACGCCTCCGGCGGTTTGCAGGCGTCGAGGCGGTAGGGCGGCCGGTCCGTACCGGCCAGCCCGAAGGCGTCACCCTTCAGCACCGCCACCACCTGATCGGCCATGCGCAGGATCGGCTTGCAGTCCCAGTCATTGACCCCCAGCGTCTCGGGCGGTCTCTGGGTGAAGGCCATGCACAACTCCACCCCGCCCGGCGACACGCTGCCATCCTTCATCCGGATCCGGTGCCGGTCCCAGCGCTGCCAGTGGCCCGCGACCAGCTGCCCGGCCTGCGCCGCCCACAGCCACACCCAGCCGGTCCCGAAATACTCCACCCGGAAACCCTGCCCGGGATCGAAGACCAGATAGGTTCGGTCGGGCTGCGGGTAGTCTGGCACCACCGGCTTGCGCGTCAGGTCGGAGAGATAGGGGCCGGTGCAGCCGGCGCAGATGAGAAGCAGGAGGACAAGACGCATCGGGCGGGCCTCGGGCGGTGGGCTGGGGCGAAGCCTCGCCCTTTGGTCTTGAAATGCGGTTAATCCCGTGCTTGGGCCGCAGGGGGAGGGACGGCATGGCGCGCGTTCTGATGATCCAGGGCACCGGCAGCAATGTCGGCAAGTCGCTCGTGGTAGCGGGGCTGTGCCGGGCGGCACGCCGGCGGGGCCTGTCCGTGCTGCCCTTCAAGCCGCAGAACATGTCCAACAATGCCGCCGTCACCGCCGATGGCGGCGAGATTGGCCGTGCCCAGGCGCTGCAGGCGCGCGCCTGCGGGGTGGCCGCGTCGGTCGACATGAACCCGGTGCTGCTCAAGCCCGAGACCGAGACCGGCGCCCAGGTGATCCTGCAGGGGCGCCGCATCGCCACGGTGAGGGCGCGCGATTATGCGGCGCTGAAGCCGCGGCTCTTGCCGGCCGCGCTCGACAGCCTCGCCCGGCTGCGCGCGCGGGCCGATCTGGTGCTGGTCGAGGGCGCGGGCAGCCCGGCCGAGGTCAATCTGCGCGCCGGCGACATCGCCAATATGGGCTTTGCCGAGGCGGCCGGCCTGCCGGTGCTGCTGGTCGGCGATATCGATCGCGGCGGGGTGATCGCCCAGATCGTCGGCAGCCATGCGGTGCTCGATGCCGCCGATCGTGCGCGAATAAAAGGGTTTCTGATCAACCGGTTTCGTGGCGATCCTGAACTGTTTTCCGAAGGCATGTCGCTGATTGCCGAGCGCACCGGCTGGGTGCCGATGGGCATCCTGCCCTGGTTCGCCGATGCCGCGCGCCTGCCGGCGGAGGACGCGCAGGACATCCGCTCCTCGGGCGCGGGCGCGGTGAAGATCGCCGTGCCGCATCTCGCGCGCATCGCCAATTTCGACGATCTCGACCCGCTGCGGCTGGAGCCGGGGGTGCGCGTGGAGATCGTGCCGCCGGGCCGGGCGCTGCCGGGGGATGCCGCGGTGATCCTGCTGCCCGGCAGCAAGTCGACCATCGGCGATCTGGCCTTCCTGCGCGAACAGGGCTGGGACATCGACATCCGTGCCCATCTGCGCCGCGGCGGGCGGGTGCTGGGTCTGTGTGGCGGCTACCAGATGCTGGGCCGCATGATCCGCGACCCCGAGGGGATCGAGGGGCCGCCCGGCAGTGTCGAGGGGCTGGGGCTGCTCGATGTCGAGACGGTGATGAGCCCGGACAAGACGCTGCGGCGGGTCACCGGGCGGCATCTGGCCAGCGGCACGCCGGTTGCGGGCTACGAGATCCATATCGGCGAGACCCGAGGCCCCGACTGCGCCCGCGCATGGCTGGAGGTCGAGGGCCGGCCGGAAGGCGCTGCGGATGCGCGGGGGCAGGTGCAGGGCTGCTATCTGCACGGGGTGTTTGCCTCCGACGCCTTCCGGGCGGCCTGGCTGGCGGGACTCGGTGCGCATGGTGGCGGGCTGGAATTCGAGCCCGCGGTGGACGAGACGCTCGATGCGCTGGCCGCGCATATGGAGAGCCATCTCGACCTCGACGGGATCCTGGCACTGGCGCGATGAGGGGATGGTGACGTGAGGGCGTGCGACCGCCCGGGTGGGCGCGAATGCGCCCGCCTGTGGGGGTGAGGCCGCGAACGCCATGCGTTTGAGTGAGCGGCCGAACGGGCGCATGCCCGGTTCGCTTCGCTCTCCGGGCGGCTGAACCCCACTGGGCTAGATCGTCTCGAACCCCCCGCTGGCGGGACGCGGGGCCGGCTGCGGGAGCCTCCGGCGGGGATATTTGAAAACCGGAAAAGTCAGGGGCGGTGCGCCTATTCCGTTCCCGCGCGCCCGGCTCAGTCGCGGCCGGGCAAGGGCCGGCCACCGCCACCGCGCCCTCAGATCGGCGCGTTGACGTACTGGTAATAGATCGCCTCGGCCCCGGCGAGGACCAGCACCACCAGCACCCAGGCCCGCCAGATCAGCCGTGTGGCGCGCTTGATGTCACGGGCGGTCAGCTCGCGCCGGCCGCGCGAGTTGATCCACGGATCGTCGGTCCACTCGCCGTCATAGCAGCGCGGACCCGAGAGCGCGATGCCGAGCGCGCCGGCGGTGGCCGCCTCCGGCCAGCCGGCGCTGGGCGAGACATGGAGGCTGGCATCGGAGACCATCACGTCGCCCGCGCTCTGGCGCAGCGAGGCAACGGTCAGGATGGCGCCTGACAGCCGCGAGGGGAACCAGTTGAGAAGATCGTCGAGCCGCGCGGCGACGCGGCCGAACAGGAAGTAGTGCTCGTCGGCATGGCCGATCATGCTGTCGGCGGTGTTGACCAGCTTGTAGAGCGCGATACCGGGCAGGCCGAACAACAGGAACCAGAAGGCCGGCGCGATGACGCCGTCCGAAAAGTTCTCCGCCCCGCTCTCGATCGCCGCCCGGCTGACGCCGCTTTCGTCGAGGACGTCGGTGTCGCGCCCGACAATGCGCGAGACGGCCAGACGGCCCATCTCCAGGCTGTCCTCCAGCGCCTTGCGCACCGCGCGCAAATGATCGACGAGGCTGCGATGGGCAAGCAGGATGGCCGCGCCGATCAGCTCCAGCACGCCGTAATCGGGAATGAAGGTGATGCCGATTGCGATGGCCGCGACCGGGATGGCGGGCAGCAGCACCGTCAGCGCCCCGCGCAGGATCAGCCACTCGCCGCGATGCAGGCGGCGGTCGAGCCAGGCGATCATCCGGCCCATCAGCACCACCGGATGGGGGATGCGCGACCAGATCCAGCGCGGCTCGCCCAGCACCGCATCGAGGATCAGCGCGGCGATCAGCATCTCCAGATGCGTCATCGCCCGCCCCCTACTCGGCCGATGCCCCGTCCGCCGGCGCCAGCGGCGGGATGCGGGCGATGAAGTGCCCCTTCACCCCCTGCGGCCACTGCCGGTAGGGCACCTGGCCGGTGGGGCTGTCGGCATAGGCGCGGGCGAAGGCGAGGATCGCCTCGGCGGCTGCTGATTCGGGTCGGAAGCCGCCCAGCACGTAGCTGATCTTTCCCGGCTGAGAGAGGGCGACATTGCAGGAATGCGCGCAGCCCATCAGGCAGGAATGCCGGCGAATTTCGACCTCCGGCGCCGCCGGGACGAGCCGCTCGATCAGTGCCGCGAGCCATTGGCCACCCGTCTGTCCTCCCCGGGTTTTTTCCTCGACAGAATAGGCACATGTGTCACAGATGATCAGCGTGGCGCGCATGGTTCAGGCCCTCTCCACCCCCCGGGATTGCCCCTCTCCAGCGAGCCCGTCACGCCCGCCCTAGCAGTTCCGTCTATCGGCTTCGTTAATCAATTGTTAGCAATTGTATCAAATCCTCTCTAAATTCGGTCGAGGGTGGTGTCCAGAGATTGCGAGAGGGAGTTGGCAATGAAAGTCCTCATTGTCGAGCACAATGCCGATCTTGCCCGCATCTGGGCCCGGTTCCTTCAGCGCAACGATGTCGAGGTCGATCTCGCCCACAGCCAGGCCGAGGCCATCAAGCTCTTGCGCTTCAACCATTATGATGCGCTGGTGCTGCAACTGATCCTGCCCGATGGCGGGGCGATCGCGATCTCGGACTATGCCACCTACCGCAATCCGGAGGTGCCGATCATCACCGTGACCAATTCCGGCTTCTTTTCCGACGGTTCGGTGTTCAATCTGATCCCCAATGTGCGCTCGATGATGAGCACGCCGCTGCGGCCGGGCGACCTGATGGCGATGATCGACCATTTCAGCGACCGGCGCGACGTTCCGCAGGCCGAGGAGGCGCGGCGGGCCTGACCGGGCGTTCAGCCCTCGCGCCCGTGCGGTTCGGTCCAGTCGATATCGGGGCCGATCGGCACGATGCGGTGCGGATTGATGCTGACATGGCTGTAATGATAGTGGCGGGTGATGTGGTCGAAATGCACCGTCCCGGCCACGCCCGGCCACTGGTAGAGTTCGCGCGCATGGGCCCAGAGCGCGGGATAGTCGATCAGACGCTGCCGGTTGCACTTGAAATGGCCGTGATAGACGAGGTCGAAGCGCGCAAGCGTGGGAAACAGCCGCCAGTCGGCCTCGGTCACGCGCTCGCCCATCAGATAGCGCTGGCCTGACAGCCGCGCCTCCAGCCAGTCCATCGTGGCGAAAAGCTCCCGCACCGCCTCGTCATAGGCGGCCTGGGTGGTGGCAAAGCCGCTGCGATAGACCCCGTTGTTGAGCGTGTCGTAGATGCGCGCATTGACCGGATCGATGGCCTCGCGCAGATCCGCGGGCCAGAAATCGAGATCGTTGCCCGTGATCGCGTCGAAGGCGGAGTTGAACATGCGGATGATCTCGGAGGATTCGTTGGAAACGATGGTCCCGCGCGTCTTGTCCCACAGCACCGGCACGGTGACCCGGCCGGTCATCTTCGGGTCGGCCTCCAGATAGACCTCGCGCAGGAACCGCTTTCCCATCAGCCGGTCGCCGGTGGCGCCGGGGAAGCCGGTTGCAAAGCTCCAGCCGTCATCGAGCATGTCGGGATGCACCACATCGACGGTGATGTGATCCTCCAGCCCCTTCAGCGCACGAAAGATCAGCGTGCGGTGCGCCCAGGGGCAGGCATAGGAGACATAGAGGTGATAGCGCCCGCTTTCGGCCGGAAAGCCGCCTTCGCCCGTGGGTCCCGGGCTGCCGTCCGGGGTGATCCAGTTGTGAAAGCGCGTGGGCGCGCGTTCGAACCGCCCGCTGGTCGAGCGCGTGTAGCGGTCATCGCTCTGCCAGACCCCGTCGACAAGCTGGCCCATGGTCTTCCCTCTCCCGGTTGCTTGGGTGGACATACACGTTCCGGTATAGCGCCGGGGTGGCAATTGGCGAGGGCCGATCCCGGTCCGGGGCGGGATCGGCCGGTCACGATCGCGTTGATGCGATAGCGATTGCGTCCCGCCGCGCGCTGACCTAAAACGGCGCGCAGCAGGACGGTGCCCCAAGAGGGGCCGGAACGGGGTCCTGCCGCGGGGCCGACCCAAGCCGGGGGCCCGCGCGGCGGAACCGTCTCGCGCGACGGGCGGCGCGCCGCCCGGCACCGTATGCCTGTGCCGGTCGAACTCGGGCAACGGAGCATACCCATGAAACTCGCCCTCTCCATCCTCCTCGGTCTTATTGCCTCGGCTGCTGCGGCGCATCCGGGCCATATCGGCACCCAGAACGGGCACGACCACATCCTGGCGCTGGTGCTGGTGATTCTGGCTGCGCTGATCGGCGTGGCGGTGCTGGTGCGCCAGCTGATGCGCCGGGCGGTGCGGAGCTGATCGGTTGGCGCGCACCGGGGTGATGATCTGCGGCCACGGCTCGCGCAGCGAGGCGGCGGTGGCCGAATTCGCCGTGCTGGCCGAGAAGCTGCCCGCCTATCTGCCGCCGGACTGGCCGGTCGAATACGGCTATCTGGAATTCGCCAATCCGGTGATTCGGGTCGGGCTCGACCGGCTGCGCGAGAAGGGCTGCACGCGCATCCTCGCCGTGCCGGGGATGCTGTTCGCCGCGATGCATGTGAAAAACGACATCCCCTCGATCCTCAACGCCTATGCCCGCGAACACGGGATCGAGATCCTGTTCGGCCGCGATCTCGGCATCGACGCGCGCATGCTGGAGGCGGCGGCCGAGCGCATCCGCGCGGCGGTTGTCGCGGCCGATGCCGCCTCCGGCCCGGTGCCGCTGGCCGAGACCGCGCTGGTGGTGATCGGGCGCGGCGCCTCCGACCCGGACGCCAATTCCAACGTCTCCAAGATCACCCGCATGCTGTGGGAGGGGATGGGTTTCGGCTGGGCCGAGACCGGCTATTCCGGCGTCACCTTTCCGCTGGTCGAGCCCTGCCTCGAACATGTCGCCCGGCTGGGCTACCGCCGGGTGGTGGTGTTTCCCTATTTCCTGTTCACCGGCATCCTGATCGACCGCATCTACGGTTTCACCGACCGGGTGGCGGCCGCGCACCCGGAGATCGAATTCGTCAAGGCCGGTTATCTCAACGATCATCCGAAGGTGCTGGAGACCTTCGCCGCGCGTGTCACCGGTATCCTGGAGGACGACACGGCGATGAACTGCGCGCTCTGCAAGTACCGCGCGCAGGTGATCGGCTTCGAGTCCGAGATCGGCACGCCGCAGGAAAGCCACCATCACCATGTCGAGGGGCAGGGCGCCTCGGCGCCGGGCTCCAACGTGGCCGAATGCCCGCTCTGCGACGATTTCTGCACCGGCGAATGCCGGCTGGAGATGGCGCACCACCACCACCATGACGATGACGGGCACCATCATCATCACCACGGGCACGATCACGATCACGGGCACGGGCAGGGCGCGCATCACCACCATCACCCGGTCTATCCGCATGCCGATCACCCGCTGGGGCCGAAGAGCGTGCGGCGCAAGTGATGGGCAGGCCGGAGCGCATCGAGGCCGGCAGCACGGCACCCGGGCCGCAGGGCGCCGGCCCGTTCGACACCTTCCTGATGGTGGACTGGTCGGCGGCCGGCGTGCCGCGCAGGGGGGCCGACAGCATCTGGATCGGCTGCGCGCGGGCGGGCGAGGCGGGGGTGGCGCTCGAGAACCCCGCCACCCGGGCCGAGGCGGTTGCGCGGCTCGCCGCGATCTTTCGCGAGGAGATCGCGGCGGGGCGGCGGGTGCTGGCCGGTTTCGACTTTCCCTTCGGCTATCCCGCGGGCACCGCGATGCGGCTGGCGGGCGGGGACTGGCAGGCGCTGTGGGCGCTCCTGGCCGAGCGCGTCGCGGACGGGCCGGACAATGCCAATGACCGCTTCGATGCGGCCGCCGCGCTCAATGCCCGCTTCGGGCCGGGCGAGGGGCCGTTCTGGGGCAACGGGCTCAAGCGCGACATCGCCGGGCTGCCGCGGCGGCGGCCCGATGGCTATGGCACGCGGCTTCCCGCCCGCAACCGGCTGGCCGATGCGCGGGCCAGGGGCGCGCAGGAGGTATGGAAGCTCTCCGGCGCCGGCTCGGTGGGCGGGCAGGCGCTGACCGGCATCGCGGCGCTGGAGCGGCTGCGGCGCGCGCCGGAACTGGCAGGCAAGCTCGCGGTCTGGCCCTTCGAGACGGGGTTGCAGGCGCCGCCGGCGCCGGTGGTGCTGGCCGAGATCTATCCCTCGCTGATCCCGCCCGATCCCGGCGAGGCGGTGCGCGATGCGGGACAGGTGCGCGCGGTGGCCGGGACCCTGCGCCGGCTCGATGCCGCGGGCGAACTGGCGGCGCTGTTCGCCGGGCCGGCCGATCTGACGCCGCAAGACCGCGCGGTGATCGAGCAAGAGGAGGCGTGGATTCTCGGGCTTGGGCACGAGGACAAGCTGCGCGAGGCGGCTGTTCACGGCGGTCCGGCCGGGCCGGCACGGCCGCGGCGGCGCCTGCGTTACCTGCGCGATCCGCAGGCGATCTATGCCGAGAGCTTTGCCACCGTGGCGCGCGAGGCCCGGCTCGACCGCTTCCCGCCCGGGCTGGATCGCATGGCCGCGCGCATCGTTCATGCCTGCGGCATGGTCGAGGTGGCCGACCGGCTTGCCTTCTCGCCCGATGCCTGGGCGGCCGGGCGCGCGGCGCTGGAGGCGGGCGCGCCGATCATATGCGATTGCCGGATGCTCGCGGCAGGAATCATCGCCCGCACGCTGCCGGCCGGGAACAGGGTGATCGAGACGCTGAGCGCGCCGGAGACGGCAGGGACCGCGGCGCGGCTCGCCACCACCCGTTCGGCCGCGGCGGTGGAGCTGTGGAAGCCGCATCTCGACGGCGCCGTCGTCGCCATCGGCAACGCGCCGACCGCGCTTTTCCATCTGCTGGAAAGGCTCGACGAGGGCTGGCCGCGCCCGGCGCTGATCCTGGGCTTTCCCGTGGGCTTCGTCGGTGCGGCCCAGGCCAAGGCCGAGCTCGCCCGCGACCCGCGCGGCAGCGCCTATCTCGCCCTGCGCGGCCGGCGCGGCGGCTCGGCGATGGCCGCGGCGGCGGTCAATGCGCTGGCGGCGGGCTGAGACCATGGGCAAGAGCGAGCCCTGGATCGACATCGTCGGCATCGGCGAGGATGGCATGGCCGGGCTGACCCCGACCGCGCGGCAGGTGGTGGAGAATGCCGAGGTGATCATCGGCGGCGACCGCCATCACCGGCTTTCCGACGACATCAGGGCCGAGCGGCTCAGCTGGCCGCATCCCTTCGATGCGCTGATCGACACCATCCGCGAATTGCGCGGCCGGAGGCTGGTGATCCTCGCCACCGGCGATCCGCTGTGGTTCTCGGTCGGCGCGCGCATCGTTCGGGCGCTGGGGCCGGAGGCGATCCGCTTCCACCCCGGCATCTCGGCCTTCCAGCACGCCGCCTGCCGGCTGGGCTGGTCGCTGGCCGATTGCGAGACGCTGACCGCGCATGGACGCCCCGTCGAACAACTGGTGCCGCGCTTCTGGCCCGGCGCGCGGCTCATCATCCTGACCACGGGCGGCGAGACGCCGGGGCAGGTGGCGCGGCTTTTGACCGCGCGCGGCTTCGGCCCCTCGCGCATGACCGTCTTCGCCGCGCTGGGCGGTGCGAACGAGCAGCGCTTCGATGGCGTGGCGGAAAGCTGGGCGCAGCTCGTGCCCGATTTCAACACGCTGGCGGTGGAATGCGTGGCGGAACCTTCGGCGCGGCTGCTCTCGCCGCTGCCGGGCCTGCCCGACGATGCCTTTGTCCATGACGGGCAGCTGACCAAGCGCGAGGTCCGTGCGGCGACCCTCTCGGCGCTGATGCCGGCGCGCGGCGAGCTTCTGTGGGATATCGGTGCCGGCTGCGGCTCGGTCGGCATCGAATGGATGCGCGCGGCGCCGGATGCGCTGGCCATCGCCATCGAGCCCGATGCCGCCCGCCGGGCACTGGTGGTCGAGAACGCCCGGACGCTGGGCGCGCCGCGCCTGCGGCTGGTGGAGGGACGCGCGCCCGAGGCGCTGGCCGGCCTGCCGCAGCCGAATGCGGTCTTCATCGGCGGCGGGCTCGCCCGCGCCACCTTCGACGCCGCCCATGCCGCGCTTGCCCCTTTCGGGCGGCTGGTGGTCAATGCGGTGAGCCTGGAAAGCGAGGCGCTGCTGGCGGCGCTGCAGGCCGAACATGGCGGCGAGCTGGTGCGGATCGCGGTCAGCCGCGCCGCGCCGGTCGGCCGCCGCCGGGGCTGGAAGCCGCTGATGCAGGTCACCCAGTACCGGCTGGTGAAGCGATGACGGGCACGCTTTATGCAATCGGACTCGGTCCCGGCGATCCGGAGCTGATGACGCTGAAGGCGGCCCGGCTGATCGCGTCCTGCCCGGTCGTCGCCTGGCCGGCGGCCGACGGCAAGCCGAGCCGGGCGCGGGCCGTCGCTGAAGGCGTCATCGCTGCGCAGGCGGTGGAGATCGCCATCGACATCCCGATGCGCAGCGCGCGCGCGCCGGCGCAGTCGGTCTATGACCGGGCAGCGGCCGAGATCGGCGGCCATCTCGATGCCGGGTGCGACGTGGCGCTGCTCTGCCTCGGCGATCCCCTGTTCTATGGCTCGGCGATGTATCTGCAGGCGCGGCTGGCCGAGCGCCACCCTTGCGAGGTGGTGCCCGGCGTGACCGCGCTGTCGGCCTGCACGGCCGTTGCCGGCCTGGCGCTGACCGCGCGCGGCGAGGCGCTGCGCGTGCTGCCGGCCGGCGAGGATGTGGCCGCGATCGTGGAGGCGGTCGGGCGCGGCGAGGCGCTGGCGGTGATGAAGCTCGGCCGGCATGTCGCGGCGGTGCGCGATGCGCTGGAGCAAGCGGGCGCGCTGGGCCGCGCGGTCTATGTCGCCGAGGCCTCGATGCCCGGCCAGACCGTGCTGCCGCTGGCCGAGGCGCCCGACCCGGCCCCCTATTTCTCCATGGCGCTGGTGGCCGGAGGGCGCGATCCATGGGCACGGTGAACCCGGTCTTTCTCTGCCTCACCCCGCGCGGGCTGGCGCTGGGCGAGCGGCTGGCGCAGGCCGTGGGCGGTGAATGCCACGGGCGCGCGGGGCGCTGCGAGGCCGAGGTCCAGTTCGACGACACGCTTGCCCATATACGCGACCTGTTCCTCGCCGGCCGGCCGATCATCGGCCTCTGCGCCGCCGGCATCCTGATCCGGGCGGTGGCGCCGCTGCTTGCCGACAAGCGCGCCGAGCCCCCCGTGATCGCGCTGGCCGAGGACGGCTCGGCGGTGCTGCCGCTGCTGGGCGGGCATGGCGGGGCCAATGCGCTGGCCGGGCGCATCGCCGATGCGCTCGGTATCCGTGCGGCCATCACCACCGCGGGCGATCTCGGCCTCGGCGTGGCGCTCGACGATCCGCCGCCGGGCTGGCAGCTTGCCAATCCGCAGGATGCGCCGGCGGCGATGGCGGCAGCAGTCTCCGGCGCCGGCATCGAGACCGAGGGCGAATTGCCCTGGCCCGGGCTCGACCGGCCGGGCGAGGGCGCGCCGGTGCGGCTGATCGGCAGCGAGGCGCCGCTGGCGGGCGATGCGCTTAGCCTCGTCTATCACCCGCAACGCCATGTTCTGGGGGTGGGCTGTGCCCGCAACTGCCCGCCGGAGGAGCTGCGCAGGCTGGCCGAGGACGTGCTGGCCGAGGCCGGCATTGCGCCGGGCGCGCTGGCCGCGCTCGCCTCGCTCGATCTCAAATCCGACGAGCCGGCAGTGCTGGAACTGGCCCGCGCGCTGGACATCCCGGCGCTGTTCTTCACCGCCGCCGAGCTGGAAGCCGAGACACCGCGCCTGGCCAACCCCTCCGACACCGTCTTTGCCGAGGTCGGCTGCCATGGCGTGGCCGAGGCGGCGGCGCTGGCGGCGGCGGGGCGGCAGGCCCGCCTTGCGGTGGAAAAACGCAAATCGGCCATGGCGACGGCGGCGCTCGCCCGCGCGCCCGCGCCCCTCATCCGCCCCACCGGCCGCCCGCGCGGGTCGCTAGCGCTGATCGGTATCGGACCCGGCCGGGCCGACTGGCGCACGCCGGAGGCGAGCCGGCTGATCGCCGGGGCCGATCTTCTGGTCGGGTATCGCCTCTATCTCGACCTGCTCGGGCCGGTTGCCGCCGGCAAGCCGCGGGCGGAATTCGCGCTGGGCGAGGAGGAGGCGCGCTGCCGCCATGCGCTG
>RFIR01000463.1 GCA_003695135.1 Alphaproteobacteria bacterium
ATGTAGTCAGGCATTGTGAATGTGCCAGTTTTCAGACCAATCAAATCTGCGTACGCGTAAAATAATTAGAAAATAACTTCGGAATCAATATTTATCAATCAACAGTGAAAACAAGAGGAGCGTATGTAGCGCCGCATTTCGCGGCGCCCGCGCGGAACGCCCGGGTCTGGCTGGTTGAGTTCTGCAGAGCTCTCTGGTAAATATTGATCGGGGAATTATTCTCTAGAGACCCCTGCAAAATGCTGCCGGCCGGACCCGGGCGTCGAGTCTGGGCACCGCGAAATGCGTCACCGCACATGTTGCGATTATTTTCACACCAATCAGACCTGCGCGGATAAAACAATTAGAAAATAACTTTGCAATCAATATTTACCAATCAACAGTGAAAACAAGAGGAGCGTATGTAGTGCCGCATTTCACGGCGCCCAGGCGATGCGACAGGGTCTGGCCAGCGGAGTTTCTTAGGGGTCTCCTCTAATTACTTTACGTGCGCGCAGTACATATTAGCAGAAAACGCATCTCGCCCGGGATGCCCCGTCGCGCCGGAGTTTCGTAGGGGTCTCTTCCAAATACTTTACAAGCACGCGATCATAATCCCCGCAAGGTCTCATGCATTCCTGGCATCTGCTTGTACCCTGTACTGCAGGGGTCTCTTCGACGTTGATTGTTTCAGGGGCCCGATGGGGTTGCGCTCGAAATCGTGCCACCGCTCGAGCAATGGCTCTGCCACATCGACAGCTGTCTGAAGGGCGCGTCGCGTCGCCCCGAGCAGAGAGGGCGTCTTCCTCGGCGCGGTCACGCTGGCTGAGAACCGGCGCCTGACCGGCGGTTTCATCCGAATCTGCGCGACCGAAATGTGCGCGAGATCGGAGCTGTCCTGAACCCGATCTGTCCGGCGCGGTTATTCGCGCTGCATTCCGTAATCCACTGTGCGCCAGCGCACAGCAGCCCGCCCCGCCTCGCCACATATTCCCGTCACGGACGACGATCCGGATGCGGCCCGAAGAAGACCGGGCACCTTCGGCGGGCAGCATCGATCTGATCGGGTCCGGGTTGGCGCAGCTTTGCGTAACGGTGCCGCAGCGTTCTCCCCTGCATTTCTTGCGGCGCCGGGTTCCGGTTCCCCGTGCTCTCCCCGGCACGACCTCCGGACAGGCTGCGTGGTTGGGTGGGTGACCCCGGATTCCCTGTTCCGGGGTCACTTCCCTTCCCGGTCTCCCCCTGCTTCCAGCATCATCCCCTTCAGCTCGTAGACCAGATCGAGCGCCGCGCGCGGGCTGAGCGTGTCAGGCAGGATCTCGGCCAGCCGCCGCTCGACCGGCGACGGCCCGCGCATGGGCTCCGGCGCCTCGGCGGGACGCGCGGCAAAGAGCGGCAGATCGTCGATCAGCGTCGCGGCGGCGCGGCCGCCCTCGCGCTCGCCCTTCTCCAGCGCCTCCAGCACCTCGCGGGCGCGGGCGACCACCGCCTCGGGCAGACCGGCCAGCCTTGCGACCTGCACCCCGTAGGAGCGATCGGCCGCCCCCGGCCGGACTTCGTGCAGGAACACCACCTCGCCCTGCCATTCGCGCACGCTGACCGTGGCGTTGGTCATCGCCTCGAGCCGCGAGGAAAGCGCGGTCAGCTCGTGATAATGGGTGGCAAACAGCGTGCGGCAGCGATTGACATCGTGCAGATGCTCCAGCGTCGCCCAGGCGATGGACAGCCCGTCCCAGGTCGAGGTGCCGCGGCCGATCTCGTCGAGGATCACCAGCGCCCCCGGCCCGGCGCGGTTGAGGATCGCAGCGGTCTCGACCATCTCGACCATGAAGGTCGAGCGGCCGCGCGCCAGATCGTCGGCCGCGCCCACCCGCGAGAAAAGCTGGGTGACCAGCCCGATCTCGGCGCGGGCGGCGGGCACGAAGCTGCCCGCCTGCGCCAGTATGGCGATCAGCGCGTTCTGGCGCAGAAAGGTCGACTTGCCGGCCATGTTGGGCCCGGTCACCAGCCACAGCCGCGTGCCGTCGGACGACAGGTCGCAGCCATTGGGCACGAAGCCCTGGCCCTGGCGCGCAAGCGCCTGTTCGACCACCGGGTGGCGGCCCTCCTCGATGACGAAGCGGCCGCCCTCCTCGACCACCGGCCGGGTCCAGTCCTCGCGCAGCGCGAGATCGGCGAGGCTGGCGGCAAGGTCGATCTCGGCCAGCGCAGCGGCGGCGGCGGCGATGCGCCCGGCCTCGATGCGGATCATCTCGTTGAGCCGGGCGAACACGGCAAGCTCGATCTCCAGCGCCCGCCCGCCGGCATTGAGGATGCGGGTCTCCAGCTCCGACAGCTCCAGCGTGGTGAAGCGGATCTGGTTGGCGGTGGTCTGGCGGTGGATGAAGGTCTCGCTCAGGGGCGGCGCCTGCATGCGCTTCGCATGCGTCGCGGTGGTCTCGACGAAATAGCCCAGCACATTGTTGTGCCGGATCTTCAGCGACGGGATGCCGGTTTCCTGCGCATAGCGGGTCTGAAGCTCGGCGATCACCGCCCGGCCCTCGTCGCGCAGCCGCCTTGCGGCGTCGAGTTCGGCATGATGGCCCTCGGCGACGAAACCGCCATCGCGGGCGTTGAGCGGCGGTTCCTCGACCAGCGCGGCATCGAGCGCGGCGACCACTGCCTCGTGATCGCGCAGCGCTGCCACGGCCTCCTGCAACAGCTCGGGCAGATCGCCGCCCAGCGTCTCGGCCACCGCCGCGCCCTGACCCAGCCCGTCGCGGATCGCGGCCAGGTCGCGCGGCCCCCCGCGATCCAGCGTCAGCCGGGTCAGCGCGCGTTCCATGTCCGGCACCCGGCGCAGCATCTCGCCGATGCGTTCGCAGGTCCCGGGCGCCTCCACGAAATGCGCCACCGCGGCGTGACGCGCGCGGATGGTGGCCAGATCGCGCGACGGGCTCGACAGCCGCGTGGCCAGAAGCCGCGCGCCGGCGCTGGTCAGCGTCCGGTCGATGGTGGCCAGCAGCGAGCCCTCGCGCCCGCCCGACAGCGACCGCGTCAGCTCCAGATTGCGCCGGGTCGCGGCGTCGATCTCCATCACCGCGCCGGGCGCCTCGCGCCGGGGCGGGCGGATCGCCGGCAGCTTGCCGCGCTGGGTGATCTCGACATAGCCGATCACCGCGCCCAGCGCCGCCAGCTCGGCGCGGGAGAAGTTGCCGAAGCCCTCCAGCGTCGCCACCCCGAACAGCTCGCGCAGCCGCCGCTCGGCCGAGGCGCTGTCGAAGCTCGCTCGCGGCAGCGGGGTCAGCGCCCCGCCCGCGGCGGTGAACTCGGCGCCTGCCTCGCCGGCCGTGCCGTCCTCGGCGATCAGCAGCTCACTGGGCGACAGCCGCGCGAGCATCGGACCCAGCGCGGCACGGTCGCATTGCGTCACCGTCAGCAGCCCGGTGGAGATGTCGACCCAGGCGATGGCGCCGGCGCCGCGGATCTCGACCCAGGCGGCAAGGTGGTTGTTGGCCCGCCCCTCCAGCAGCGCATCCTCGGTCAGCGTGCCGGGCGTGACCAGCCGTACCACCTCGCGCCGCACCACCGCCTTGGCGCCGCGCTTCTTCGCCTCGGCCGGATCCTCCATCTGCTCGCAGACCGCGACATGGAAGCCCTTGCGGATCAGCGTGTGCAGATAGCCTTCGGCCGAATGCACCGGCACCCCGCACATCGGGATGTCCTCGCCGCGATGTCTGCCGCGCTTGGTCAGCGCGATGTCGAGCGCGGCCGCGGCCGCCTTCGCATCCTCGAAGAACAGCTCGTAGAAATCGCCCATCCGGTAGAACAGCAGCGCATCGGGGTGGTCCCGCTTGATGGCGAGATACTGCGCCATGGCCGGGCTGGCACCGGCGTTGTCGGGCTTGGGCATTCGGGCTCTCTCGATGCTGTGTGGCGCCCTGACTAGCACGGCGGATTGCGGCGAGAAACCGCCTGCGCCGGCGCGGCCTCACCTCTGTTGTTTAGAATCATTCCAAATGCTAGAGCTGCGCCCGCAACCGGATGAGCGAGGGCAAGCCCATGTTCCAGTCCCTGTCGGGAAGACGGCATTTCGACGAGCTGAGCGAGAAGGAGGTGCTGGCGCTGGCGATCTCGTCCGAGGAGGACGATGCGCGCATCTATTGCAGCTACGCCGAGCGGCTGCGCGCCGATTATCCGGCAACCGCCGAGATGTTCGACCGCATGGTCGAGGAGGAGAACGAACACAGACGGCGGCTGACCGAGGCGTTCGAGCGCCGGTTCGGCAAGGTCATCCCGCTGATCCGGCGCGAGCATGTCGCCGGCTTCTACTCGCGCCGGCCGGTGTGGCTGGTGGAGAACCTGCCGCTCGAACGCATCCGCGAGGAAGCGGCTAAGATGGAGGCGGATGCCCATAATTTCTACCTCGCCGCCGCGCAGCGCGCCACCGATCCCGATACCCGCAACCTGCTCAACGATCTCGCGCTGGCCGAGCTTGGCCACAAGCGCAAGGCCGAAGCGGCGGGCGAGGATCTGGCCGGCAGCGCCGAGGGCGAGGAGGAAAAGGCCACCGCCTATCGTCAGTTCGTGCTGACCTGGGTGCAGCCGGGCTTGGCCGGGCTGATGGACGGTTCGGTTTCCACCCTCGCGCCGATCTTCGCCACCGCCTTCGCCACCCAGGACAGCTGGACGACCTTTCTGGTGGCGCTGGCCGCATCGGTCGGCGCCGGCATCTCGATGGGCTTTACCGAGGCCGCGCATGACGACGGGGTGATCTCGGGCCGCGGCGCACCGTGGAAGCGCGGGCTCGCCTCCGGCGTGATGACGGCGCTGGGCGGGCTGGGCCATGCGCTGCCCTATCTGATCCCGGATTTCTGGACCGCCACCGCGCTTGCCATCGTCTTCGTCTTCATCGAACTCTGGGCCATTGCCTGGATCCAGAACCGCTACATGCAGACGCCGTTTGCACGCGCGATCTTCCAGGTGGTGCTGGGCGGCGGGCTGGTGCTGGGCGCCGGTGTGCTGATCGGCGGGGGGTAGGGCGTTTCGGGTGTCACCGGCACCGCCCGCCCGTGGCGGCTCGCGCGCCAGGGATGGGCGAGGCCGATCGAAACCGGGATGCTCTGGCGGCAGCCGGGAAGGCCGAAGGGGCTGGCGTCTGGTGTAGGGTGCGCATTCATGGCGCACCCCTGGAACGCGCCGGGATCGCATGGAACGGTGCGTCATGAGCGCACCCTACGGCGCAGAAGACAAACCCGCAGGCCTGCAATGCGCAATTCGCCGCCGGGATCGTGATCGCGAGCGTGTAAAATAATTACAAGAGCCCCCTGCGAAACACGGATGCTGGGGGATACCCGGAATGCACAAGGTTTTGCAGGGATCATGAGTGCGAGCATATAAAATAATTATAAAATAATTCCCCAATCAATATTTATCAGAGACCCGTGCGAAACTCCGGCGCGACGGGGCATCCCAGGCGAGACGCGTTTTTTGCCAATGTGTATCGCGCGCGTGTAAAGTAATTAGGAAATAATTCCCCAATCAATATTTACCAAATAGGTGAAAATCAGGAACAAACTTCGCCGGCGCCGCATTTCGCGGCGCCCGAGCGCAACGGTTGGGTCTGACCGACAGAGTTTCGCAGAGCTCCCTTCTGATCAGTTCAGAGCGCGTCCCGACCAATGTGCACCACGTCGAATGGCAGCGCACGCCCGAGGGTGAGACGCGACCGTGGCGCCGGTGGCGCCGCGCAAGCGCGTCGAACCGATAGTGCCCACCTGTGGGTCGCCATTGGAGCGCCATTGATGGGGTGGATGGCTCCCGCTTCCGGCATCGCAATGTGCCATGCTGGGTGCTGTGAAACAGCCAAGCAAGGGAGCCATCCATGAACAGCATTACCACACTCGGGATCGATCTGGCGAAATCCG
>RFIR01000464.1 GCA_003695135.1 Alphaproteobacteria bacterium
AGCGGCTCGCCGGCCGCCCCCGGCTCCTTGGTCCGGTCGAGTACGGCCAGCGCGCGACAGGTTTCGGGCAGGGCGGCGAGGAAATGCGCGGCCGAGAACGGCCGGTAGAGATGCACCGCGATCACCCCGGTCTTGCCGCCGCGCGCGTTCAGATCGTCCACCGCCGCCCGCACCACCTCGGCGCCCGAGCCCATGACCACCACCACGCGCTCGGCATCCTCGGCCCCGTGATAGTCGAACAGCCGGTAGTCGCGCCCGGTCAGCGCCGCGAACCTCTCCATCGTCTCGGCGACGATGCCGGGGGTGGCGGCAAAGAAGCGGTTGGCGGCCTCGCGGCTCTGGAAGAACACGTCCGGATTCTGCGCGGTGCCGCGCACGAAGGGGTGTTCGGGATCGAGCGCGCGGTTGCGGTGGGCGCGGACCAGATCGTCGTCGATCATCGCCCGGATCTGGTCGTCGCCCAGCAGATTCAGCGTGTTGATCTCGTGGCTGGTGCGAAAGCCGTCGAAGAAATGCACGAAAGGCACGCGCGCGGCCAGCGTCGCCGCCTGCGCGATCAGCGCCATGTCATGGGCTTCCTGCACCGAATTGGAGGCCAGCATGGCAAAGCCGGTGGCGCGCACCGCCATGACGTCGGAATGATCGCCGAAGATCGACAGCGCATGGGTGGCCACCGAGCGGGCCGCGACGTGAAAGACCGAGGGCGTCAGCTCGCCGGCGATCTTGAACATGTTGGGCAGCATCAGCAGCAGCCCCTGGCTGGCAGTGAAGGTGGTGGTCATCGCGCCGGCCTGCAGCGCGCCATGCACCGCGCCGGCGGCGCCCCCCTCGCTCTGCATCTCCTGAATGACGGGGATGTTGCCCCAGATGTTGGTGATCCCCTGCGCGGTCCATTCATCGGCCAGCTCGGCCATGGGCGAGGAGGGGGTGATGGGATAGATCGCGCAGACCTCGTTGACGCGATAGGCGACATGGGCCGCCGCGGTGTTGCCATCCATGGTGGCGCGGGGTCCTTGCATCTCAGCCATCTGCATTCTCCTCGGGGATCATCTCGATGGCATGGCAGGGGCACTGCTCGAAGCAGACCGCGCAGCCGGTGCAGCGGGAATAGTCGAATTCGTAGCGCTTGCCCTTGCCGAGCTTGATGATCGCCTGTTCGGGACAGGCGGCGAGGCAGTTGTCGCATTCGTAGCAGTCGCCGCAGGAATAGCAGCGCTGCGCCTCGTAGCGGGCCTCGGCCTCGCTGAGGCCGGCGATGATCTCGGAAAAGCTCTCGATGCGCCGCTTCGCATCCAGCACCTGCTGGCGCGCCTGCTCGGCATCGGAATAGACGGGAAGATGCAGCTTGTCGAAGCCGACCACCTCCGGCCGGGCCGGCTCGCGATAGCTGCCGCCGCGGAGCCAGGCGTCGATGTGGCGCGCCGCCCGCTTGCCGTGGCCGACCGCGACGGTCACCGACTGGTCGCCGGGCACCATGTCGCCGCCGGCGAATATGCCCTCGGCCCCGGTCATCAGGTCGGGCCCGACCCTGACCGCGCCATCGGGGGTGAAATCGATCCCCGACACGCCCCGCAGGAAGCTGCTCTCGGTCCGCTGCCCCAGCGCCAGCACCACCGCATCGGCCGAAAGGGTCTCGAATTCGCCGGTCGGCCGGGGCTTGCCGTCAGCATCGAGCTCCATCCGCTCCACCGTCAGTTCGTTGGCCGAGATGTCGGTGATGGTGGTCAGCCAGCGGATCTTGACGCCTTCCTCGATCGCCTCGTCGGCCTCGAAGGCGTGCGCCGGCATGTGTTCGCGGTCGCGGCGATAGACGATCAGCGTCTCGGCGGCGCCGAGGCGCCTTGCGGTGCGCGCCGCATCCATCGCCGTGTTGCCGCCGCCATAGACCACCACGCGGCGGCCGAGCAGCGGCGGGTGCCCCGCGCTGGTGTCGTGCAGCATGCTGACCGCATCGAGGATGCGCGCCGAATCGCGGGCCGGGATGTCGACCCGCTTGCCGAGCCCGGCGCCGATGGCGAGGAACACCGCGTCGAACCGGCCCTCTTCCCGCTCCCGCACCAGATCGGTGACCTTGTGATCGGTGACGATCCGGACCCCGTAATCGACGATCCGCGCCACCTCGCGGGCCAGTTCCTCGCGCGGCAGGCGATAGGCGGGAATGCCGAAATGCATCATGCCGCCGGCGACCGGCCCGGCCTCGCGTATCTCCACCTCATGGCCGAGCCGGGTCAGGTGATAGGCCGCCGACAGGCCCGAGGGGCCGGCCCCGACCACCAGCACCCTGCGCCCGCTGGGCGGGGCAGGCGGGGCCAGGGGCCAGCCCTCGGCCAGCGCCGTGTCGCCGAGGAAGCGCTCGACGGCATGGATCGAGACCGGGGCATCGACCTCGCGCCGGTTGCAGCCATCCTCGCAGGGGTGATAGCAGACCCGGCCGTGCACGGTGGGCAGGGGGTTGTCGGCGGTCAGGATCTCCCATGCCCGGCGGTAGTTGCCGGCCTGCGCCTCGGCCAGCCAGCCGCGAATGTCCTCGCCGGCCGGGCAGGCATTGCTGCAGGGCGGCGTGAGCGTGACATAGAGCGGCCGCTGGTGGCGCACCGGCCCGGTTCCGCCCGACACCGTCAGGTCGACCGCCGGCGTGAAGTCGCGAAGTCTGGTGCTCATGCCCGTGCTTCCCCCTGCCTGTGGTGGGTCACGCGTCAATTATAGTCATGCCATGGCGCGTGTCGTGGGGGAGAAGCCTTTGTTTCGCAGAGTTTACCGGAAAAAATCGTCGCGGGGGGCAGCCCTCGCGGAGACGCCGTCCCCGGCTCGCCCGCACGCGCAGGGGATGCCACACGGGATGCCATCTGACCGGCACGGCAAGGCTCTCCGTTTCCTGCCGTGCCGTTCTTGCAATCCGGGCATGCCCCGTTTCATGATGACTGCCCTTGCGCTCCACCCGATTTGTGGTGTCTGGCGGCATCAATCGATTCCGGCGACACCCCGAAACATGTGCCGGAGCGGCGCGGGGCCCGCGCCATGGCCGACGAGCATGGAGAACCCGATCCGATGACCCCTTTCGCGATTGCCGGCATACAGATGCATGTCGCGGCGCTTCATTCGAATGTCGAGGGCATGCGCCACCGCCTCGACGTGCTGATGGCCCGCTTTCCCTGGACCCAGATGGTGGTGTTCAGCGAGCTGGCGCCGTTCGGGCCGCTGGACCGGTTCGCCCAGCCCTTTCCCAACGACACGCTGGCCCGGTTTCAGGAGGATGCCCGCCGGCACGGCGTCTGGCTGCTGCCCGGCAGCATGTTCGAGAAGCGCGAGGACGGGCGCATCTTCAACACCGCCGTGGTGATCGATCCCGAGGGCGAGATCGTCGCCAGATATTCCAAGATGTTCCCGTTCCGGCCCTATGAGGCCGGGATTTCCGCCGGCACCGAGTTCTGCATTTTCGACGTGCCCGAGATCGGCCGGTTCGGGGTGTCGATCTGCTATGACATCTGGTTTCCCGAAACCACGCGCCAGCTGACCAGCCAGGGGGTGGAGGTGCTGCTGAACCCGGTGCTGACCGGCACCACCGACCGCGATGCCGAGCTCGCCATCGCCCGGGCAACCGCGGCGCAGTTCCAGTGCTATGTCTTTGCCGTGAACGGTCTGGCCGCCGGCGGGGTCGGCAAGTCGATCGTGGTCGATCCCTCGGCCATGGTGCTGCATCAGAGCGGCGGGCAGGAGGACATGTTCCCCGTCGAGGTCAATCTCGATCTGGTCCGCCGCCAGCGCGAGGTCGGGCTGAAGGGGCTCGGTCAGGTGCTGAAGAGTTTTCGCGACCGCGAGGTCGACTTCCCCGTCTATGACCGGTCCAGCGGCGCGGATGCCTATCTCAGGACGCTGGGGCCGCTGGAGTTGCCCGCCAAGGGCCGCAAGGCGGTGCATCATGTCGATCCGCGCACCGCGCTGGGCTACATTGAAACCGGGGATGGCCGGTCGGCGATGAACTACAGCCCGTTCAAGGGCCGGACCGGCACCGATTGAGCGGGCGGGTGTCCGCACCCGCTCCGGCTGCACAGGGAGGACCACGGCGTGAACAGGCCCGACGGCGTCAGGATACCGTCCATCGACGACTATTACAGCGCCTCGCAGCTTCGGCTCGACCGCTGGAGCAGCCTGCGCGAGATCATGGAATCGCTCAACCGCGCCGGCAGGTCGCGGCAGAGGACGGACAGGCTGGTGGCGCAGGCGCATGCCCTTTTCGAGGCGCTGGATCCGATCGAGGGCTATTTCGCCTTTCCGGGCCGATCGGCCTGCCAGTACATGCGCCGGCTGCTGGACAGCCGCAATCTCGACGAACTGACCCACGCCATCCGGCGCACGGCCCGGGCGCTGGCGACGGGGGCCTATCGGCGCCGCGCGATCACGCTGACCAGCGACGAGGAATCCGACGATTTCGAGGACGAGACGACGATGCCGCTCGATGCGCGGGCGCTGGGGCGGCCCTATTTCGAGATCCTGATCGTCGACGATGTGAACGAACAGCACGAGAAGTTCCTGCGCGCCAGCCTTCAGCGCATGCGCCGCGACGAGGACCCCTTCATCTATGAGCCGGTGATCGTGCCGAGCGTCGAGGACGCGCTGATCGGGGTGCTGTTCAATCACAATGTCCAGGCGGTGGTGGTCCGGCCCGGCCTGCGGCTGAAATCGGAAAACCAGCTCGAGATCCTCAAGCGCTATCTCGACCGGGTCGGCGATGACGAGGATGTCGGCGAGATGGAGCCGTCGGAATACGGCCCCGAAACCTGCCGGCTGATCGCCAAGCTCCGGCCCGAACTCGACGCCTATCTGGTCACCGACCGCTCGCCGGAGGAGATCGCCGGGCTGGATCTCGGCCTGTGCCGCCGCGTGTTCTACAATCAGGAGGATTTCCAGGAGCTGCATCTGAATATCCTGCGCGGAGTGCGCCGCCGCTACCGCACGCCCTTCTTCACCGCGCTCAAGGAATATTCCAAGCAGCCCACCGGCGTGTTCCACGCCATGCCGATCAGCCGCGGCAAGTCGATCTCGCGCAGCCACTGGATCCAGGACATGGGCGCCTTCTACGGCCCCAACATCTTTCTGGCCGAAACCTCGGCCACCTCGGGCGGGCTCGACAGCCTGCTGGAGCCGCGCGGGCCGATCAAGGAGGCGCAGGAAGCCGCCAGCCGCGCCTTCGGATCGCGCCAGACCTATTTTGCCACCAACGGCACCTCGACCTGCAACAAGATCGTGGTGCAGGCGCTGGTCAAGCCCGGCGACATCGTTCTTGTCGACCGCGACTGCCACAAGTCGCACCATTACGGCATGGTGCTGGCCGGGGCCAGCGTGGTCTACATGGACAGCTATCCGCTGCATCCCTATTCGATGTACGGCGCGGTGCCGCTGCGCGAGATCAAGCGTCACCTGCTGGCGCTGAGGGAGGCGGGCAAGCTCGATCTCGTGCGGATGATCCTGCTGACCAACTGCACCTTCGACGGCATCGTCTACAATGTCGAGCGGGTGATGGAGGAATGCCTCGCCATCAAGAAGGACCTGATCTTCCTGTGGGACGAGGCGTGGTTCGCCTTTGCCCGGTTCACGCCCACCTTCCGCCAGCGTACCGCGATGAACGCCGGCAACGTGCTGCGCCAGCGCCTGCGCACGCCGGAAAACGCGGCGGCGTGGAAGAAGCAGCAGCAGGCGCTGGCCGGCGCCGATACCGAAACCCTGATCGCAACCCGTCTGGTGGCGCCGCCGGATGCGCGGGTGCGGGTCTATTCGACTCAGTCGACCCACAAGACCCTGACCGCATTGCGGCAGGGCTCGATGATCCATGTCAACGATCAGGACTTCAAGGGCGAGGTGGAGCAGGCCTTCCACGAAGCCTACATGACCCACACCTCGACCAGCCCCAACTACCAGATCATCGCCTCGCTCGATGTCGGCCGGCGGCAGGTGGAGTTGGAGGGGTTCGAGTTCGTCCAGCGCCAGATCGAAAGCGCGATGGCGATCCGCCGCGCGGTCAGCACCCACCCGCTGCTGCGGAAGTATTTCAGGGTGCTGACCATCGCCGACATGATCCCGCCCGACTACCGCGAGACCGGCATCGAGGCCTATTTCTTCGCCGATGGCAGCTGGAGCGATTTCACCGAAAGCTGGGCGCGCGACGAATTCGTGCTCGATCCGACCCGGATCACGCTGCTGGTGGGCAATACCGGCTGGGACGGCGATACCTTCAAGACCCGGATCCTGATGGACCGCTACGGGATCCAGATCAACAAGACCTCGCGCAATACCGTGCTGTTCATGACCAATATCGGCACCACGCGCTCCTCGGTCGCCTATCTGATCGAGGTTCTGGTCGAGATCGCGAAGGAGCTCGACGACCTGATCGACGACGCCTCACGGATGGAGCGGCTGTCCTTCGACAAGCGGGTCGCCAACCTGATCGAGCACGTGCCGCCGCTGCCCGATTTCAGCCGCTTCCACGACGCGTTCCGGCTCGGGGCCGACACCCGGGCGGGCGACATGCGCGCCGCCTTCTTCCTCGCCTATGACGAGGACAATTGCGGCTATCACGATCTCGACGATGCGTTGATGGAAAAGGTATCGGGGGGCGAGGAGCTGGTGTCGGCCTCGTTCATCATCCCCTACCCGCCCGGCTTTCCGATCCTGGTGCCGGGCCAGGTGATCTCGAAGGACATCCTGTCCTTCATGCGCGCGCTCGATGTCAGCGAAATCCACGGCTTCCGCGCCGATCTCGGCCTGCGGGTGTTCACCCCCGAGGCATTGAAAAGGGCGGCCAAATCCCGCAA
>RFIR01000465.1 GCA_003695135.1 Alphaproteobacteria bacterium
ATCATGGATAATCGCCGCCGGCGCCGCATTTCGCGGCGCCCGAGCGCAACGCCCGGGTCTGGCCGGCAGGGTTTTGCAGGGATTTCTATAAGAGACCCCTGCAAAACCCGGATGCAGGCGCGCATCCTGAATGCATGAGGGTTCAGCGGGATCGGACCTGTACGCACCTAAAATAATTAGAAAAT
The DNA here is from genome assembly GCA_003695135.1 of Alphaproteobacteria bacterium. Classification (GTDB taxonomy): domain Bacteria; phylum Pseudomonadota; class Alphaproteobacteria; order Rhodobacterales; family Rhodobacteraceae; genus J013. The sequence continues at coordinate 186 of RFIR01000465.1, forward strand.
AACTTCGCAATCAATATTTATCAATTAACAGCGAAAACAGGAAGAACGCACATGGCGCCGCATTTCGCGGCGCCCGCGCGGAACGCACGGGTCTGGCTGGTTGAGTTTTGCAGAGCTCTCTCTCCAATCAATATTTATCAAACAGGTGGAAATCATGGATAATTACCGCCGGCGCTGCATTTCGCCTCGGCCCGGGAAGGCCGACAGGGTCCGGCGTTTTCTGTTGCGAGCGCCGCGCGCGCCACGCCGGGCCGGGGCCGGAACGGGCCGAGCAGGGCCGGCGCGGGATCGGCTCAGAGCGCCTCGATGCGCAGTGCGACGGGCCGGGCCAGCGAGACCGCCAGCCCCGCGATCTCGTCCAGCGCCGCGTCCAGCACCGCATCGGCGGTGGGGTGGGTGACGATCACCACCGGTGCGCCCGGCCCGTCATGGGCGTATTGCTGCATCCGGTCGATCGAGACGCCGTGCCGGCCCAGCACCGCGGCCACCTCCGCCCAGCATCCGGCCCGGTCTTCCAGCGTCAGGCGCACACAATACTGGGCAGGCGGGGTCGCGGCCGGCGCCGCCGCGTCGATCAGCCTGTCGGCCGGGCGCCCGAAAACCGGCCGGCGCAACCCGCTGGCGATGTCGACGATGTCGGCGAGGATCGCCGAGGCGGTCGGCCCCTCGCCGGCGCCCGGCCCTTCCAGCGTGACCTGGCCGATGAAATCGCCCTCCAGCACCACCGCATTCGTCACCCCGTCGAGCTGGCCGATGGCAGTATCGGCCGGTACCAGGCAGGGCTGCACCCGCTGTTCCAGCGCCGTTCCGTCGAGCCGGGCCACGCCCAGCAGCTTGACGCGGTAGCCCATGTCGGCCGCGCGCTGCAGATCGGGCAGGGTCAGATGGTCGATTCCCTCGACCCGGACGCCGGCGAAATCGACCCTGGTGCCGAAGGCGAGTGCGGCGAGCAGCGCGAGCTTGTGGGCGGCGTCGATGCCGCCGACATCGAAGGCGGGATCGGCCTCGGCATAGCCAAGCTGCTGCGCCGCCTCCAGCACCTGCGCATAGTCGGCGCCCGTTCTCAGCATCTCGGTCAGGATGTAGTTGCAGGTGCCGTTCATCACACCCATGACCCGGGTCAGCCGGTTGCCTGCAAGCCCCTCCATCAGCGCCTTGACCACCGGGATGCCGCCCGCGACCGCCGCCTCGAAGCGCAGCGCCGCGCCATGGGCCTCGGCGCGTTCGGCCAGCGCCTGGCCGTGATGGGCGAGCAGCGCCTTGTTGGCGGTCACCACGTTCATGCCGGCTGAAAGCGCGGTCTCGATGGCGGCCTTGGCCGGGCCGTCCTCGCCGCCGATCACCTCGACCAGGCAGTCGATGTCGTCGCGCCTGGCCAGCGCCACCGGGTCGTCGGACCAGTCATAGCCGGAGATGTCGAGCCCGCGATTCTTGCCGCGCGAGCGGGCCGAGACGGCCGCGATCTCCAGCCGGCAGCCGGCGCGCTCGGCCAGCAGTTCGCCATGGGTCTGCAGGATGCGCACCACCCCGGTGCCGACGGTGCCGAGCCCGGCCAGAGCGATGCGGAAGGGCTGGGTCATGGCGGGGCCTCCGGGATGGTCTGCACGGGTCGCGGAGGCTTAGACCAGCCGGTCGCGCCCCGCAACCGTCCCCGCTGCCGCGGAGCCCGGGCCGGATTTCAGCCTGCCGGCGCGCCTGCCCCGGATGTCTCCGCCTGCCACACCATGGGATAGAGCGGCGCGGCGGGGCGGTCGCCCGGCTTCAGACCGTGCTCGGTCATGATCTGCGAATGGTCGGGATCCATGCCCTCGGGGCGGAAGCAGACCCGAACGTCGTCGCCCAGCCACTGGGTATTGAACACCTTCAGCCCGCGCCCCGGTGCCAGATTGCCCGAGCCGCCATGGATGATGCGGGCGTTGAAGAAGGCGGCATCGCCCGGCTCCATGTCCCAGGCAACGATGTCGTAATCGTCGCGATGGCCCTCGATGTCGGGGAAGGGCTCACCTTCGTCAAAGACGACCTGATCGCGCGCATCGCCGGTCAGCGCGCCGAAATTGGTCTGGCGGAATTTCCGGTCCCACAGATGCGAGCCGCGCACGAATTCCAGCGCGCTCCGGCGTTCCACCGGCACCAGCGGCATCCATACCGAACAGGTATCGAAGCCCTTAACCGACCAGTAGGGCTCGTCCTGGTGCCAGGGGGTGCGGAACTGCGCGCCGGGGGTGCGCACGAAGATGGCGTCGAAGAAGAAATTCACCGCCCGCGATCCCATCAGCCGCCCGGCCAGTGCGGCGCAGGGCGAGTTCAGCACGAAATCCTGATATTCGGGGATCTCGCGCCAGACCTGGCTGTCATAGAAGCAGCATCTGCCCTGCTCGTCGCGGTCCCACAGCCGGCTGCGCGGGCCGGGATGGGCGATGTTGCGTTCGATGCCGGCGGAAAGCCTGCCGATCCAGTCGGCATCGAAGGCCTGGCGCAACAGCACCACGCCGTCGCGGCGATAGGCGGTGATGAGGTCATTGTCGATCATGGGGTGCGACTCACGGCTGAAGTGGCACCATTTTCCTATCCCGGCGGGCCGGCAGCGAGCACTTTCTTCACCCCGCGTGCAGCCTGGCGGATGCGGTGTTCGTTTTCCACCAGCGCCATCCGCACGAAACCCTCGCCATGCTCGCCGAAGCCCACGCCGGGAGAGACCGCCACCCCGGCATCGCGCAGCAGGAGCTTGGAGAATTCCATCGAGCCCATCGCGCGGAACTCGGGCGGCAGCGGCGCCCAGGCGAACATGGTCGCCTCCGGCGCCGGGATCGGCCAGCCTGCCCGTCCCATCGCCTCGACCAGCGTGTCGCGGCGCGCGCGGTAGGTCGCCCGGATCTCGGAAATGCAGTCCTGCGGGCCGTTCAGCGCGGCGACAGCGGCGACCTGGACCGGGGTGAAGGCGCCATAGTCGAGATAGGACTTGATGCGGGTCAGCGCCGCGATCAGCCGCCGGTTGCCCACCGCAAAGCCCATGCGCCAGCCGGGCATGGAAAATGTCTTGGACAGCGAGGTGAATTCGACCGCAACGTCGCGTGCACCCGGCACCTGCAGGATCGAGGGCGGCGGCGTGTCGCCGAAATAGATCTCGGCATAGGCGAGGTCGGACAGTAGCCACAGCTGGTGCCGTTTCGCGAACGCCACCAGCTCGGCATAGAAATCCAGATCGCAGACCTGCGCGGTGGGGTTGGAGGGAAAGTTGACCACCGCCGCCACCGGCGCCGGTACCGAATGCCGCGCCGCGCGGTCGAGCGTGGCGAGATAGGTTTCGGGGTCGAAGCGCCCCTCCTCGGTCAGCGCCGGGATGTGGCGCAGCGAGCCGCCGGCAATCATGAAGCCGTAGGGGTGGATCGGGTAGCTGGGGTTGGGGGCCAGGATCATGTCGCCGGGCGCGGTGATCGCCATGGCCAGATTGGCCAACCCCTCCTTGGAGCCGAGCGTGGCGACGATCTCGGTCTCGGGATCGAGTTCGACGCCGAAGCGGCGTGCGTAGTAGCCCGCCTGCGCCCGCCGCAGCCCCGGAATGCCCTTCGAGGCCGAATAGCGGTGCGTGCGCGGCTTCCTCACCGTCTCGATC
>RFIR01000466.1 GCA_003695135.1 Alphaproteobacteria bacterium
ATCATGGATAATCGCCGCCGGCGCCGCATTTCGCGGCGCCCGAGAGGAACGACGGGGTCTGGCCAGCGGAGTTTTGCAGGGGTCTCCCTGCAATACATGGATGCAGGCGGATTCTCGATAAGCACAAGGCTTTGCAGGGATAATGATCGCGCGCGCGTAAAATAATTTGAAAGTAATTCCCCAATCAATATTTATCAATCAACAATGAAAATAATCACAACATGTCCGGCGCCGCATTTCGCGGCGCCCGAGCGCAGCGCCCGGGTCTGGCTGGTTGAGTTTAGCAGGGATCTCTAGAAAATAATTCCCAATTCAATATTTACCAGAGACCCCTGCAAAACCCGGATGCAGACGGGCATCCTGAATGCATGAGAGTTCAGCAGGATCAGATCTGTGCGCACGTAAAATAATTAGAAAATAACTTCGCAATCAATATTTATCAATCAACAGTGAAAATAATCGCAACATGACCGGCGCCGCATTTCGCGGCGCCCGAGCGCGCCGGCTGGGTCTGGCCGGCGGAGTTTCGCAGGGGTCTCGTCCAATTATCTTGCGCGCGCGCAGCACGGGTTGCCAGAATGCGCGTCTCGCCCCGGATACCTCCGGAAACTCGGACCGAGTGCATGCCTTCCGGCGCGCGGCCCGGCTGTGGCCGGTCAGCTCTGCCCGCAGGGCACCTCGCGCACGATGCTGGCGCGCTCGGTGCCGAACACCGTCTTGTCGGACCGGTCGGGATAGGAGAGATCGGCCACGAAACGCGCCCCGCCGCTCGGCGCGGTCAGGGTCAGGCTGCTGAGCTCGACACCCAGCCGCACCAGCGCGGGGGCATGGGCCACATGCAGCGACCGGCCCCGGATCCGGTCGCCGACGTTGCTCACCCGCAGCGTCACGCCGTGGTCAAATCGGCAGCGCATGCGTTCACCCGGTCGCAATACGCCAAGCGGGCGGCCATCGGCCTCCAGCGACACCGGCGTGTGTACTAGCAGGGTCGAGGGGCGGTAGATCTCCACCACCCCGCCGGCAGCGGCAGGCAGGGCGGCGGCGAGCATCAGCGAAACGGCAAGGGCGGCGATTCTCATGGGCTTGCTCCTGCACATCATGCCACCAGTTCTTTACGCCTCGGGCAGGCCGATCCGTCGGCGCAGCCCGGGGCGCAGCCGGCGATAGGGCACGGTTTCCAGCCGGCAGGGGTTGAGGCCCGGCGCCTCGGCATTGATCACCGCCGCGGCGATCGGTTCGAAATCGGCGCGGAAATGCACCGTGCTCTTGACCGCCACGATGGCCTCACGTGCGGGATCGACCCCGAGATAGGTGAAGATGGCCCGGTCGAGCGCCTGGCAGCGCCGGCTGCCCACCACCACCCGCACCGAGCCCGAGCCGTCCAGCACCCGCAAAAGCGCGCTCGGCCCGGTCTCGGCCACGCTGCCGGCATACATCGCGCCGGTGAAGGCGAAGCTCCCGTCGCTCAACCTTTCCACCTCGAACCGGCCGCGATACGGGCGCGGATCGGGTCCGGCCTTGCCGCCGAGATCGGCGGCGAATCGCGCGCCCTGGCCCAGCGCATGCGCCTGCGCGGCAAGCTCGGGATCGTTCAGCATGCCCAGCACCGCGCGTTCGGCGCCCTGCGCCACCAGCTCGCGCAAGAGCCCGGTGCTGTCGGATGGCGCGCCGGCGCCGGGGTTGTCCTGCACATCGGCAATGACCACCGGCCCGCTTGCGCTTTCGGCCAGCGCAATCGCGCGCGCCACCGCCTCGGCGGCCGGCACCAGCGAGACGTCGAAACGGTGCTCGGCCGCGATCATCCGGGCCGCGAGCGCGTCGGCCGCCGCCGCGGCCTCCTCCGCCCTCGGCGCATAGGCCAGCACCGCGGGGCCGGCATCGTGGATGTCGGCGGCGGGAAAGCCGAGCGCGATCTCCGCCCAGCGGTCGGGCGCCGGGCCGAACGCGGCGGCATGGGCGTAGAGCCCCGCGCAGGGCTCGGCGCCGGTATGCTGCGCCTGCAGCGGGATCAGGAAGGGCAGCTGCCGCCAGGCGGCGAACACCCGGCCGCCGCCGATCAACCCCATCAGCGCGGCGAAGGCGCGTTCGCCGGTCTCGGCCATGTCGAGATGGGGGTAGGTGCGGAAGATGGTGATGGCCGAGGCATGTTCGACCATGGCGCGGGTGAGATTGGCATGCAGATCGAGGCTGACCGCGATCGGCAGATCCGGACCCACCGCCGCGCGGATGCGGCGCATGAGCTCGCCCTCGCCATCCTCGTGGCTCTCGGTCACCATCGCGCCATGCAGATCGAGATAGAGCCCGTCGACGGGTCCGGCCGCGCGCAGCCGGTCGAGAATCATGCCCGCGATGCGCTCGAAGGCGTCGTCGCGCACCTCGGCGCTGGGCTCGGCCGAGCACCAGATCTGGGGGGCAAGCGCCACGCCTTGGCGCCGCCGCGCCGCGCGCACGAAGCCCGCGAGCGGCAGGTTGCTGCCCTCGGTGCCCGAAATCACCGCCTCGCCCTGCAACAGCGGCGGCCAGGAATCGGCGATCTCGAACTCCGCGAATCCGGCACGCGTGGCGCCGAAGGTGTTGGTCTCGTGCTGAAAACCGGCGATGGCGATGCGGGTCATCGGCCCGGCCCCCTCTGCGCTGTCCTGCATGCCGGCCTCCAAGGGGCTGGCATCGCCACCAGCCTATATCATTGCGGGCGATGCTTCAGCCCTGTCGCGGCAAATGGCCGGCCTTGCGACCGGGGCCCGCCCGTTGCGGCATGATTTGACTGGACATGCGCGCAATGTTCCAAAAGACTGCTGGTGCCGTCCGGGAATAACGGAACCGACAGCATGACATGGAGGAACAAAATGAAACGGATAGCTTTGGGCGCGACCCTTGCCGCGGCGATGGTCGCGACGCCTGCACTCGCCCAAACCGAGATTGTCTGGTGGCACGCCATGGGCGGCCAGCTGGGCGAGACGGTGAACGCGATCGCCGAAAAGTTCAACGCGTCGCAGTCCGACTATCACATCACGCCGGTCTACAAGGGCGGCTACGAGGACACGCTGACTGCCACCATCGCGGCATTCCGCGCCGGCGAGCAGCCCAATATCGCGCAGGTCTTCGATGCCGGCGCGGCGACGATCATCGGTGCCAGGGGCGCGGTGATCCCGGCCGAGGATCTGATCAAGGAGGCCGGGATCGAGTTCAACGCCGGCGACTACATTGACGGCGTGCGCTACTTCTATGCCGACAGTTCGGGCAAGATGATCGGCATGCCCTTCAACTCCTCCACGCCGATCCTCTACTACAACATCGAGGCGCTCAAGAAGGCCGGGGTCGAACCGCCGAAGACCTGGGAGGAATTCGAGCAGATCGCGCCGAAGATCGTCGATGCCGGCTACATCCCGCTGTCGCAGTCGCACACGCCGTGGATCTGGACCGAGAACTTCCACTCGCGCCACAACATCCAGTTCGCCACCAACAACAATGGCTTCGACGGTGCCAAGGGGACGAAGATCCTCGTCAACAACGATGCCATCAAGATGCATTTCAGGAAGGTCAAGGAATGGCTCGACAAGGGCTGGTATGCCTATTACGGCGCCGGCTGGGGTGACAACCAGGCCCCGTTCGAGAACGGCAAGGTGGCGATGTGGCTGGGCTCGTCTGGGTCGTTCGGCGGTCTTCTGAAATCCGCCGATTTCCCGTTCTCGGCCACCTATCTGCCCTATTGGGAATCGGTCAATCCCAACCCGGTGGCGACCTTCATCGGCGGTGCGGCGCTGTTTGCGCTGTCGGGCAAGTCGGCCGAGGAAAACCGCGCCACGGCGGAATTCTTCAAGTTCCTGTCCTCGCCCGAGATCCAGCTCTTCTGGCATGAATCGACCGGCTACGTGCCGATCACCAAGGCTGCCTACAAGCTGGCCCAGGATCAGGGCTACTACAAGGAGGTCCCGCAGGCCGAGATCGGCATCAAGCAGCTCTCGCTGGCTTCGGCGGAGTGGAACAAGGGCTACCGCTTGGGCTTCTACGTGCAGATCCGTGACGTGATGACCCGCGAATACGGCCGCATCTTCGCCGGCGAGACCGATGTCGACACCGCCTTCGCCATCATCGAGGAGGAAGGCAACAAGCTGCTCGACCGTTTCGCCAAGACCGCGAACTGATCGCGCCGACCGATCCCCGGCCGGGCGCCGTCGCGCGCCCGGCCGACACCTCTGCGGGGGCTCATGGACAAGGCACGCTTTTCCAGCCGCTGGATGCCCTATCTGCTGCTGACGCCGCAGATGGCCATCATCGCGATCTTCTTCCTGTGGCCAGCGGCCGAGGCGATCCGGTCCTCCTTCTATCTGGAGGATCCGTTCTTCGGCAACGCCACCTTCGTGGGGCTGGACAACTACATCGACGCGCTGACCGCCTCGGATTATCAGCGCACGGCATTCTTCACCGGGCTGTTCGTTCTGGTGGTGGCGCTGGTCTCGCTGGGTGCGGG
>RFIR01000467.1 GCA_003695135.1 Alphaproteobacteria bacterium
CGCAATACGGCATTCTCGACGTGGCCGAGGATATGGGCAGCCTGGTCAGCGCCAAGGGCATCGTGGAAAAGCCCAGCGTCGACGAGGCGCCGTCGCGGCTGGCGGTGATCGGCCGCTACATCCTGACGCCGTCGGTGCTGAACAACCTCTCCCGCATCCGGCGCGGCGCGGGCGGCGAGATCCAGCTTACCGACGCCATCGCCAAGGAGAACAGCGAGAAGGGCAATCTCTACGGTTTCCGCTTCCGCGGCCAGCGCTTCGACTGCGGCTCCAAGGCCGGCTTCCTGCAGGCCACGGTGGCCTTCGCGCTCGCCCGCCCGGATCTGCGCGACGAATTCGGCATGTTCCTGCGCGACATCACGTCTGTCGCCCAGGCCGCGGAATGAATTGATCGTCGGGGCGTAACCGGCTAGGCACCGCCTTCATGGCGAAGGTCCTCGTGACGGGCGGTGCCGGCTATATCGGCTCGCATGCCTGCAAGGCGCTGAAGGCGGCCGGGCACGTACCCATCGCCTTCGACAATCTGCTGACCGGCTGGCGGGACGCGGTGCGGTTCGGTCCGATGGAGCAGGGCGAGCTTGCCGACCGCGCCCGGCTCGACGCGGTGCTGGCCGCGCACAAGCCCGACATCGTGATGCATTTCGCGGCGCTGTCCGATGTCGGCGAGGCGACGCGCCGCCCCGGCCTTTACTGGCGCAACAACGTGTTGGGCTCGCTGACGCTGCTGGAAGCGATGGTCGATGCCGGCATCGGCCGGATCGTGTTTTCATCGACCTGCGCGACCTATGGCGATCAGGACGGGGTGCTGCTCGACGAGAACAGCCCGCAGATGCCGATCAACGCCTATGGCGCCTCCAAGCGCGCGATCGAGGACATGCTGCGCGATTTCGAGGCCGCGCACGGGCTGCGCTCGGTCGTCTTCCGCTATTTCAACGTCGCTGGCGCCGATCCGGAGGGCGAGATCGGCGAGCATCACGATCCCGAGACCCATCTGGTGCCGCTCGTCATCGCCGCGGCGCTGGGCCGGCGCGAGGCGCTGACCCTGCATGGCGAGGACTATCCCACCCGCGACGGCACCTGCGTGCGCGACTACGTCCATGTCTGCGATCTGGTCGATGCCCATATCCGCGGCATGGAACATCTTCTCTCGGGCGGGCAGAGCGAGGTGTTCAACCTCGGCACCGGGCGCGGCTACACGGTGCGCGAGGTGATCGAGGCGGCCGAGCAGACCATCGGCCGGCCGGTCCCGGTGGTGGTCGGGCCGCGGCGGGCGGGCGATGCGGTCAGCCTGGTCAGCGGCAGCGAGAAGGCCGGCCGGATGCTGGGCTGGAGGCCGGCGCGTTCGACGCTTCCGATCATGATCGGCGATGCCTATCGCTGGCATCTTGGCAACGGCTATTCCGGCTGATCCGCTGGCCGGCGGCGCCGCGCTCGACATCACGCGCAGCGTCTCGCGCCTGCATCTGCCGGCACCCACCGGTATCGACCGGATCGAGGCGGCATGGCTCGACTGGCTGCGCCGGCGCGCGCCGCGGCTGATGTTCCTGATCCGCGCCGGCGGGCAGATCCTGCTGCTCGACCGGGAGGGGGGCGAGGCGGTGCTGGCGCAGGGCCGTCACGCGCCGCTCGACTGGCGCGCGCATCTGTCCCGCCGGCCGGAGCCCGTGCGCCGGGCGCTGAGCCGCGCGCGCAGCCGCGCGCTGGCCATCACCCGCGCCGATCGCCCCGATCCCGCCGCGCTCGCCCCGCTTGCCGGCATGTGGCTGTTCAATCTCGGCCACACCGACCTCACGCCGGCGCTGATGGCCGCGCTTGCCGCCGCCGGCGCCCGGCGGGCGGTGATGATCCACGACACCATCCCTCTCGATCATCCCGAATACTGCCGGCCGCAGACGCCGGCCCGGTTTCGCGAGATGTTCCGCGCCGCCTGTGCCGCCGATCTGATGCTGGCCAATTCGGCCCACACCGCCGGGCGCATCCGCCACTGGGCCGGGGCGCTGGGGCTCGAACCGCCGCCGATCCATGTCGCGCATCCGGGGATCGACCCGCCGCGCGTAACCGCGCAGCCGGCGGAACGGCCCTATTTCGTCATGCTGGGCACCATCGAGCCGCGCAAGGGGCACGAATTCCTCCTCGATCTGTGGGAGCAGCTCGGCCCCGACCCGCCGGGGTTGGAGATCGTTGGCCGGCGCGGCTGGCGGATCGCGGCGCTCGCCCGTCGCCTCGATGCCCTGCCGCCCACCGGTCCGATCCGCGAGCGCGGCGCACTTGCGGATGCGGAGCTTGTGCCGCTGCTGGCAGGCGCGCGTGCGCTGCTGATGCCGTCGCGGGCCGAGGGTTTCGGCCTGCCGCTAGCCGAGGCGCTGGCCGCCGGGGTGCCGGCCATCGTCTCCGATCTGCCGGCACTGCGCGAGGCGGGCGGACCCGGTACCCTGTATCTGCCCTGCAACGATGCCGGCGCATGGGCCGATGCAATCCGAAACATTGTTGACGCAAACGCGCCGACCCGGCAGAACTTGGTTAACCAACTAAAAAACAATCGGCGTCTAAGCTGGAACCAGCACTTCCGCCGAATCGAGCAGGTTATGACACAAATGTACCGCAATTCAGGGGTCTAGTCCGGATTCCGACCGGATCGAACCGATGAGAATTCGCCCCTTCCGCGCCTATGCCCTGCGTCTGGCACGCAAGCGCCGTCAGCTGCGCGCCTGGCGCAAGTCGCGCCAGCTCAGCCCGGTGGCGCTGCGGTTGGAGAGCATTTCGCGCGGCGACATCCTGCTGTTCTGTACCCTGCGCAACGAGGCGGCGCGCCTGCCCTTCTTTCTGGAGTATTACCGCAGGCTGGGGATCGGGCATTTCCTGTTCGTCGACAACGGCTCCACCGACGGCTCGGCCGAATATCTGATCGCCCAGCCCGACTGTTCGCTGTGGTGGACCGATGCCGGCTACAAGCAGTCGCGCTACGGCATCGACTGGATGAACCACCTGCTGCGGCGCCACGGCTCGGGCCACTGGACGCTGACCGTCGATGTCGACGAGTTTCTGGTCTATCCGCATTCCGACACCCGCCCGCTGCGCGCGCTGACCGACTGGCTGGACGCCTCGGCCATCAAGTGCTTCGGGGCGATGCTGATCGACATGTATTCCGACCGTGCAGTGGGCGAGACACACTGCCCGCCCGGCGCCGATCCGATAGCGGCCGCGCCGTGGTTCGATGCCGGCAACTACCAGATCCGGCGCAACCCGCGCCGCGGCAATCTGTGGATCCAGGGCGGGGCGCGCCAGCGGGTGTTCTTCCCCGACCGGCCCGAGGCGGCGCCGGCGCTGAACAAGATCCCGCTGGTGCGCTGGCAGCGCGGCTATGTCTATGCCAGCTCGACCCATTCGCTGCTGCCGCGCGGGCTCAACATCGTCTATGACGAATGGGGCGGCGAAAAGCCCTGCGGAGCGCTGCTGCACACCAAGTTTCTCGACACCCTGCCCGAAAAGACCGCCGAGGAACTCGGCCGCCGCCAGCACTATGCCGGATCGCGCGAATACCGCGCCTATGGCGCCCGGCTGGCAGAAGGCCTCAGCCTGTGGACCGCCTGTTCCACCCGCTATCAGGGCTGGCGGCAGCTGCAGGATCTGGGGCTGATCTCGCCGGGGGGCTGGCTGTGAATGTCGGCTTTGCCATCCTCGCCCATGTCAACCTGCACCGCGCCGGGCAGCTGGCCCGTGCGCTGGCCGACTGGGGCGCACCGGTGGCACTGCATGTCGATGCCAGGGCGCCGGAGGCGGAGTTTGCGGCGCTGCGCGAGGCCTGCGCCGATCGCCCGCGTATCGCGCTGATCGACCGTCGGCCCTGCGAATGGGGCATGTTCAGCCTGGTGGAGGCGACGCTCGACTGCGTGAGCCACCTGCTGCAGACCGCCCCCGGGATCGGCCATGTCTGCCTCCTGTCAGGCGCCTGCCTGCCGATCCGCCCGCTCGACGATCTCAGCCGGCATCTGCGCGCCGGCGGGCCGACCGATTACATCGAGAGCAACGACATCGCCGCCCGGCGCTGGGTGCAGGGCGGGCTGGCCGAAGAACGCTTCACCCTGCATTTCCCCTATTCCTGGAAGCGCCAGCGCCGGCTGTTCGACCTGTCGGTCAGGCTGCAGCGGCGGCTGGGCATCCGTCGGCGCCTGCCGGCCGGGCTGATGCCGCATATCGGCTCGCAATGGTGGTGCCTGTCGCGTGCGACTCTGGAGGGGATCCTGAACGATCCGCGCAAGCGCGAATTCGATGACTTCTTCGCCCGCAGCTGGATCCCCGACGAGACCTATTTCCAGACCCTGGTGCGCCGGCATGCGCTCAGGATCGAGAACCGCTCGCTGACGCTCAACCGCTTCGACCATCAGGGCAAGCCCTATATGTTCTATGACGACCATCAGGCGCTCTTGGAACAGACCGACCACTTCTTCGCCCGCAAGATCTGGTCGGGGGCGGACGGGCTTTATGCCCATTTCCTCGATCCCGACCGGGTTGATCCGCGCAAGCCCGGCACCCCGTCGCGGCTGCTCGAACGCCCGTTTCAGGAGGCGATGCGCATCCGCTGCGAGGGCCGGCCGGGGCTGCTGTCGCAAAGCCGCTTTCCCTGCCGCTGGTTCGAGGCGCAGCCATCGACCCCGGCTGGCTATGTGGTGTTCGACGGCTTCGATGCGCTGATACCCGGCTGGCACCGGCATCTCGGCCTGCACAACAGCCGCATCTGCCACGGCCGGCTGTTCGCCCGCGACCGGGTGGAATTCCATGGCGACATGGAGGTCTATCGCGGCAACATCCCGGCCAATCCCCGCATCCGCGACCGCGCGCCCGAACAGTTCCTGCTCAACCTCCTGCGCCAGGATGTCGAATTCGCGCCGGTCACGCTGCAGTTCCGCCCGGCCGACAGCGCGGCCATGGCCCGGTTCTTCCGCCGCGATCCGCGCGCGCGCATCCTGCGGCTGGAGGATGCCTGGCTGATCGAGCTCTACCGCGCCTGCAAGGGCGATCCCGACATGGCGCGCAAGCTCATCGGTCGCAGCGGCCGCTGGCCGGACGCAGGAACGCGCGGCCGGCCCGATCCGGCCGAGCGGGCGACGGTGGAAAGCTGGCCGCTGGCCGATGCGCTCGCCCGGCCGGAGCGGCTGATGCGCAAGGTGATGGCCCGGGTCTGGCCGGAGGGGCCGCTGCCCACCCTGCCCGAGCCGCGCATCCCGCGCAACCTGCCCGCCTTCGCCGCCGCGCTGGGGCATCCGGCGGCCGATGCGCTTGCGGAAGCGACGCGCGAGCGCGCGGTGCGTGACGCGCTCTACACCCAGCCGCTGCTGGATGCCGGCTAGGGCATGGCGCGCTGGATCGGGCTCACTCGCCCGTGGCGCGGAAGCGACACGGGCATGCGCCCGCCCGCCCCATGGCGGGCGCATTCGCGCCCACCCGGGCGGGCGCCTGCCCTCGCGTCGGGACAGGACGTGAGTCGGATGGAACACGACATACTCCGGGGCATGGCACACCGGATCGGGGCTGTCACCCGAACGGGCATGACGCTATCTTCCGCCCGGACAGGTTCGACCGTGCCCGACACGCCCTGATGCAACGCCGCCACCGCTATTTCGCGATCATCGCCTCGATGCGCACCGGCTCGAATCTGCTGCAGCGCATCCTGCGGCAGTTCCCCGACCTCGTCTGTCACGGCGAGCTGTTCAATCCCCAGTTCATCGGCGGCAAGGGACAGACGAGCTTCAAGGGCATCGACCTTGCGGCGCGCGACCGCGACCCGCTGGCGCTGATCGAGCGCATGATCACCGATGCCGGTCCGGCGATCCCGGGCTTCCGCATCTTCGACGGGCATGACCGGCGGGTGCTGGAACATGTCGCCACCGATCCCGACTGCGCCCGCATCCTGCTCACGCGCGACCCGCTGGAAAGCTTCATCTCGCTCATGATCGCGCGCCGGACCGACCAGTGGATCCTCACCGATCCGGGAAAGCGGCGCGAGGCGAAGGTGTTCCTCGACCCCGACGCCCTTGCGGTCTATCGCCGCCGCCTCGCCGCCTTCCGGCGCGAGGTGACCGACCGCGCCCGGCGCGCCGGGCTGAGCTGGTTTCCCGTCGACTATGCCGAGCTTGGCGAGCGGGAGATCGTCAACGGTCTTGCAGCGCATATCGGCTCGGAACACCGGCTGGATCGCATCGCCACCGACCTCCTGCGCCAGAACCCCGGCCCGCTGGCCGAGAAGCTGGAAAATCCCGAGGTGCTGGAGACGATCGCGCCGGAAGCGGCGCGGCCCGAACCCGCGCCCGGCGTGCGGCCGAACGTGCGACGCTTCGTGTTCCAGCCCGCGCGGGGGCTGATGTTCGCACCGATCCCCGGCGGGCCCTCGGCGCGGATCAACGCCTGGCTGGACGCGCTGGCCAGCGACCCGCCGGAGACCGGCCTGAGCCGCGGCCGCATCGATGCCGCCTTCCGCGCCGGCCGGATCCGTTGCGTGTTCACGGCGACCCGTCATCCCTTTCTGCGCGCCTTCGACGTGTTCGCGCGCAAGCTGCTCGCGCCCGAGGGCGACGGATTCCCGCGCATCCGCCGGATGCTGGCCGAACAGCACGGATTGCACCTGCCCCCAGCAGCCGGCGCAGGCGGCGAGGAGGCCCTTTCCGCGGGCGGCTTCGGCCTGGAACGGCAGCGCGAGGCGTTTGCGGGATTCCTGCGCTTCCTGCGCGCCAATATCGCCGGCAGCACGCTGATCCGCATCGACCCGCTCTGGGCGCCGCAAAGCTGGCATGTGGCGGCGCTGGCCGCCGAATACCCGCCCGGCCGCATCCTGCGCGAAGCCGATTTTCCGCACTGGGCGCGCGGGATCTGCCCCGACGTCCCGGCACCGTCGGCCGAGCCGGGTGGCTCGGCGGCATGGGCGCAGCGGGTCTGGACACCGGAACTGGCAAGGCTGTGCCTTCAGGCCTATCCGATGGATCACACCCGGCTGGGCCATGCCGGCGACGCGCGGCCGGAGACGGGCGGGGGCTGATCGCGGGCGGGGTCGGACTCGGCGCCCCACGAGGGCGCCACGGGGACTGGCCGTGCACCGGGTGCGCCATGAATGCGCACCCTACAGCGAGGCATCGCCCTTGATCGGCGAGAATGCAGGTCCGAACCGCGGCGGCCGCTCAGGCGGCGCGCGAGGCCGCCGGCTCGGTGAGGATGGCGTAGAGCGCGGAGGGATCGGTGGTCGAGCGCAGCTTGTCGCAGACCACCGGGTCGCGCAGCACCCGCGCCACCCGTGCCAGCGCCTTGAGATGCTCGGCCCCCGCCTCCTCCGGCGCCAGCAGCAGGAAGATGAGGTCGACCGGCTGCCCGTCCACCGATTCATAGTCCAGCGGACGCGCCAGCCGGGCGAAGCAGCCGACCACGCGATCGAGACCGGCAAGCCGGGCATGGGGGATGGCAATGCCCTTGCCCATGCCGGTCGGCCCCAGATGCTCGCGTTCCTGGATGGCCGAGAACACATCGTCCTCGGCCAGCCCGTAAAGCCGCGCCGCCTCGCCGGCCAGGGCCAGCAGCGCGCGCTTCTTGCTCTCCGCCTTTAGATTGCCTTGAATCGCGTCCGGGCTGATCAGATCGGAAAGCTGCATGACCGCTCCATGACGTTGCGAATCGTGCCGGTGTGCCGGTCTATTCGTTTTCGGCCTGAGTCGGATCAATCCAGCCGATGTTGCCGTCCTTGCGGCGGTAGACCACGTTGATACCGTCATTTGCCTCGTTCCGGAAGACAAGAACCGGCTGGTCGGCCAGTTCCATCTGCATCACCGCCTCGCCGACCGAAAGGGTGCTGAGCGTGGTGCGGCTTTCCGCGATGATCACCGGCTGCAGCGCATCCTCGGCGGGGGTCTCCTCTTCCTCCATCTCCTCGGCCGGGGCAAGCACGCTGTAGGCCGCATCCATGCGCGGCACTGCCCGGCCCTCGCGCCGCTGGTGATGGTTCTTCAGACGCCGCTTGTAGCGGCGCAGCTGCTTTTCCATGCGCTCGAGGCATTCCATCAGCGCCCCATAGGGATCGGATTCACGCGCCGTGGCCTTCGCCGTCAGCCCGGTGGACAGGTGCACCGAGGCGTCGCAGGTGAATTCATGCCCTTCGCGACCGAAGGTCGCGGTCGCCTCGACCGGCCGGATCGCGTATTTGGCAACGGCCGCATCCAGCGCCCGGGCAGTGCGTTCGCGCAGCGAATCGCCCACATCGATGTTCTTCCCGCTGATGTGAATGCGCATGGCGTCTCTCACTGGGCGTTTCTCTCTTGCTGGTGAACCCGTTCACGAACCCGGGACATCGCCCGATCGGGCCTCTCCCCGAGGCCGGCGGAACCTAGGGAGCGGGCAGAGCAGAGTCAATCGCCCGCCCGCGCGGGCCGAATCATTTGGCCGCGAGCCCGGCATGCCGTCGCTTCCTGCGGGTCGAGGAAGGGATCTTCAGCGCCTCGCGATACTTGGCCACGGTGCGGCGTGCGATCTCGACCCCGTCCTCGCGCAGACGCGCGACCAGCGTGTCGTCCGAAAGCGGCCGCGCCGGATCCTCCGCCTCGATCAGCCGCCGGATACGGTCCTTGATCGCGGTGGCGGATTTCGCGCCGGTCCCGTCATTGCCGGCAAGGGCGGTGGAGAAGAAGAAGCGCAGCTCGAACACCCCGCGCGGGCAGCTGAGATACTTGCCCGAGGTCACGCGCGAGACGGTGGATTCATGCACGCCCACCTCCTCGGCCACATCGCGCAGCGCCAGCGGCTGCAGCCCCGAGATGCCGTCGCGGAAGAAGGCCGACTGGCGCCGGACGATGCTGGTCGCCACCTTGAGAATGGTGTTCGCCCGCTGATCGAGCGCCCGCTTCAGCCAGTTCGCGCCGGCATTGCAGTTGGCCACGAAGCCCTGCGCGGCGGCATCCCCGGCCCCGACCCGCGCCGCGTAGGACCGGTTGATCAGCAGCCGCGGCATGGTGTCGGGGTTGAGCTCGATAAGCCAGTCGCCATCGGGGCCCTCGCGCAGCAGGATGTCGGGGACCACCGCGCGTGCGGCGCTGTCGGAGAAGGCCAGGCCCGGCCGCGGGTCAAGCGCGCGGATCTCCTCGACCATCTCGGCGAGATCCTCGCGCCCCATGCCGGTGATCGCGGCAAGCTCGGCAAACCGGGCGGCGGCCAGCAGCGGCAGGTGATCGAGAAGCGCCTGCATGGCCGGGTCGAGCCGGTCGCGCTCGGCCAGCTGCAGCGCGAGGCACTCGGCCAGATCGCGCGCACCCACCCCCGTTGGCTCGCATCGCTGCAGCAGCGCCACCGCCGCTTCAACGCGCGCCTCGTCAACGCCGTAGCGCGCCGCAAGCTCGGCATTGCCTTCGCGCAGATACCCGTCCTCTTCCAGCTCGTCGACCAGCAGCCGCGCCAGCGCCGCGGTCAGCGGCTCGGCCGGCATCATGCCGAGCTGCTCCAGCAGGTGCTCGCGCAGGACCGGGGGCGGGCTGAGCGCGTCGAGCGCGTCGGGACCGATGGTTGCCGCCGCCGTGTCGCGCTGGCGGGTGCCGCGCCAGGCGGCCTGGCTGTCGGAGACCGCCTCGTCGTAAAGCGCACCTCGCGGCACATCGAGCCCCGCCTCGGCCCGGCCGGGCGCGGCCTCGCGCAGCCGGTCCTCCAGCCGCTCCGGCGCCGGTGCCTCGCGCTCGGGGCGTGCGACCTCCCGCGGGCCGCCGGCGAGTTCGAGGAAGGGGTTGCGCTCGATCTCCTCGGCCAGAAAGGCCGAAAGCTCCAGATTCGACATCTGCAACAGCCGGATCGCCTGGCGCAGCTGGGGCGTCATCACCAGCTGGGTGGATTGTCGAAGCTGCAGCTTCTGGCCGAGCGCCATCGATGCTGTCCAACCTCCGAATCCGGCCCTGGCCCCGGGATCCCGTCAGAAGCGGAACCCCTCGCCCAGATACACGCGCCGGACATTGCTGTCCTCGACCACCTCATGCGGCGATCCGCTCATCAGCACCGTGCCGCTGTGCAGGATGTAGGCGCGGTCGATGATGCCGAGAGTTTCGCGCACATTGTGATCGGTGATCAAGACGCCAATGCCGCGATCCTTCAGATGCGAGACAAGTTCCCGGATGTCGCCGACCGCGATCGGATCGACACCGGCGAAGGGTTCGTCGAGCAGGATGTATTTCGGGTTGCCGGCGAGGCAGCGCGCGATCTCCACCCGGCGCCGCTCACCGCCCGACAGCGCGATGGCGGGCGCCCGGCGCAGATCGGTGATGGAAAACTCCGCCAGCAGCTCGTCGAGCTTGTTCTCGCGCCGCGCGCGGTCGGGCTCGTTGAGCTCCAGCACCGCGCGGATGTTTTCCTCCACGCTCAGCCCGCGGAAGATCGAGGCTTCCTGCGGCAGATAGCCCAGCCCCTTCCGGGCGCGGCGGTACATCGGCAGCAGGGTGACATCCTTGCCGTCGATGGAAATCGAGCCGCGTTCGGGCCGGATCAGCCCGGTCATGGTATAGAAACAGGTGGTCTTGCCGGCGCCGTTGGGGCCGAGCAGCCCGACCACCTCGCCGCGCTTGAGCGTCAGCGACACGTCGCGCAGCACCGGCCGGCGGCGATAGCTCTTGCCGATCCCGCGCGCCACCAGACCGCCCGCCTCATGGGCGAGCGTCAGCCGGGGGCCGCCTTCGGCCGTGGCGGTGGGGCGGTCCATGCGCTCAGTTGCCCCCGTCCTTGCGGGCCGGCTGGAACACGGTCTTGACCCGGCCCTCGATCTTGCCGATGCCGGCATTGAGGTCGATCCACAGCGACTGTCCGCTGATCGCGTTCTCGCCCTGGGTCAGCAGCACGTTGCCGCCCATGGTGATGATGCCCTTGATCACGTCGTATTCGGCCCACTGGCCCTCGGCCGCCTCGCTGCCATTGGACAGGAACACGCCGCCGGTGGCCTTCATCAGCCGGATGCGGCCGGTCTGGCTGTCGGACTGGCTGGCATCGGCATCGTAATGGATCTCGATCTTCGCCGCGGTCAGGCGCAGCGTGCCCTGCCCGGCCACCACCTTGCCGGAAAAGGTGGCAATCTTGCGCGTCTGGTTGACCGAGAGCGACTCCGAGGTCACCTCGATCGGCAGGGTGGAATCGTGCTTGAACGAGGCGAAAGGCGAATTCGCGGTCTGCGCCGCCGCCGGAAGGGCGGCCGCCAGAACGGCCAGACCAAGTGTCATCAACAAGGCTGTCGGCACCAGCCGGGTACGCGACCCCGTCATCGATCTCCCCCAGTTTCGGGCGCGGCCGGTGCCGCCGCCGGGCAATAGACTACCCGAACCCCGTTTTCGAACACAATAACCTCGTCGCGATCGGGTGTTCTGGCCCTGTCGGGAACGAAGGCGCGCAGCCGCCCGGCCTCGATCCGGCCCAGCGGCCCTTCGGCAACGACGCCGGCCGCGGTGGTCAGGCTGCGGGACTTCAGGTCGGCCAGCGCCTCCTCGGTCTCGGCGCGGTAGCCGTCCGAGGTGGTCAGAACGATGCGCCCCTTCAGCCGCACGGTCTGCGCCTTGGGCTTCAGCACGCCTTCGCGCGCGACAACGGTGACCAGACGCGAATCCCGCATCGTCAGCTCGGCCCGGATGGCGTGCAGCTCGATCACCTCCGGATCAGGGCTGTCGGGCAGCGCCCATTCGGCCCGCACGATGAAGGGCTCGCCCTTTTCGGTGGTGCCGGTGAAGCGCGGCGCGACCAGCCGCAGCCCGTCATCGAGCGCGGCGAAATCGGCCGCCGAGAAGCGGAAGCCGGCGGCGAAATCCTCGCGCTCGATCAGGAACACCATGCTCATCAGCGCCAGCGCGATCAGCGGCAGGCCGATGCGCAGCACCCGAACACTGCGCGAATACCGCCCCAGCCGCGGCCGCGGCATGGTCTCAGACCACCCCGGCGCGCAGGACGTCATGCAGATGCAGGATGCCGAGCGGCCGGTCCGAACCGGGCTCCATCACGAACAGGCAGGTGACCGGGCGCGGCGGCCCGTTCATCAGCGCCAGCGCCTCGCCGGCCAGCGCATCGGGCCCGATCGAGCGCGGATTGGGCGTCATCACCTCGCCGGCGCGGTTTTCCATCAGCGCATCCATGTGCCGGCGCAGATCGCCATCGGTGATGATCCCCTTCAGCGCAGGCCCCTCCGTGACCCCGGTCACGCCGAACCCCTTTCGCGTCATCTCGATCAGAACGTCGGGCATCGGCGTGTCCGTCGCCACCAGCGGCATTTCCTCGGGCCCGTGCATCAGGTCGCGCACCCGGATCAGCCGTGCGCCCAGCGTGCCGCCGGGATGGAACAGCCGGTAATGTTCCGGCAGAAAGCCGCGGCTTTCCATCATCGCCACCGCCAGCGCATCGCCCAGCGCCAGGGTCAGCGTGGTCGAGGTGGTGGGCGCCAGCCCGTTGGGGCAGGCCTCGGCCGCCTTCGGCAGCACCAGCGCGACATCGGCCGCGCGCAGGAGCGTGCTGTCGGCGCGGCTGGCCACACCCACCAGCGGGATGGCGAAGCGGCGGGTATGGGCGATGAGGTCGGCCAGCTCCGGCGTCTCGCCGGAATTGGACAGAAGCAGCACCACATCGGCCTTCGTCACCATGCCCAGATCGCCATGGCTGGCCTCGGCGGGATGGACGAACTGCGCCGGGGTGCCGGTCGAGGCGAAGGTGGCGGCGATCTTGCGGGCGATGTGGCCCGACTTGCCCATGCCGCTGACGATCACCCGGCCGGTGGCGCCCAGCATGCATTCCACCGCCTCGGCGAAACGGCTGTCGAGCGCCTCGGCAAGACGGCCCACCGCCTCGGCCTCGATCCGCAGCACGCGCCGCCCCGATTCGAGCAGCGTACCGGGCGACAGCGGCAGTTTCGCCAGCGGTGTCATCGGTGTCTGCGCCCCATCAGGAAAGCATCAGATGTCGTGTCCGGTCGATTGTCCCCGCCCGGCGAGCACAGCGAAGCCGGGCATGCGCCCGCCCGCCCCCAGGCGGGCGCATTCGCGCCCACCCGGGCGACCGCACGCCCTTGGGTCGGGACCAAATTCGATTCGGACCGGGCGCGCGGCGCCCCGGTGTTCCGACCGCTGGCTCTGAATTCGTTACTCGATCCGGTTCCGGAAGGACAAGTGTGGCTGCCACGCGCCGTGCCCGGCGCAGCCGGGCGGTGCCGGTTCGGCCACTCGCCCGAACGCATGGCATTCGCGGCCTCGCGCCACCGGGGAGGGCGCATCGAAACGTCCAGCAACGCGTCGAGGGACAAACATGTCCGAGATGTCATCGCCACTTCCATGGTTTCGTCGCGCCCTCCCAAGGTCGGGCGCCGTCCCCGGGCGGTCGTCACTCCCGGCGGGAACAAGGGCCCGAACCCCGGTGTCACTTTACTAATGGGCAAAGATATCCACCTCCGGCCAGCCCTCGATGTCAAGCCGCGCGCGGGCGGGCAGGAAGTCGAAGCAGCGCGCGGCCAGCTCCTGCCGCCCCTCGCGCAGCAGCATCTCGTCGAGCCGCTCGCGGATGCGGTGCAGGTAGAGGACATCGCCGGCGGCGTATTCGCACTGCGCCGTGCTCAGCGTCTCCGCCCCCCAGTCGCTCGACTGCTGGGCCTTGGAGATGTCGACGCCCAGAAGCTCCTGCGCCAGATGGCGCAGGCTGTGGCGGTCGGTGAAGGTGCGCGCGAGCTTCGAGGCGATCTTGGTGCAGTAGACCGGCGCCGCCAGCACCCCGAAGCTGCGATAGAGCATGGCGATGTCGAAACGGCCGAAATGGAACAGCTTCAGCCGGTCGGGATCGGCCAGAAGCGCGGCGAGCCGGGGCGCGGTGCTCTGGCCCGGGGCGATCTGGACCAGATGCGCCGAGCCGTCGCCCGCCGAGAGCTGCACCAGGCACAGCCGGTCGCGCCACGGGTTGAGGCCCATGGTCTCGGTGTCGACGGCCACCACCGCGCCGAGGTCGAGACCCTCGGGCAGGTCGCCCTGATGAACCGTTATCGTCTGGGATCTGTCTTGATCTCGTTCCGCCACGCGCCCCTCCGCAAAGCTGGACCGCCGGACCGGAGAAAGCGAGTTGGTGCCCAGGAGAAGACTCGAACTTCCACGCCCGTACGGGCACTAGCACCTGAAGCTAGCGCGTCTACCAATTCCGCCACCTGGGCCGGTGGTGAGGGGCAGGTAACCCCGCCGCCGCGCTTTGTCAATCGGGGCGGTGGCCGGGGATCGCGCTTTCTTGTCGGAGCCATGGCGGGTGCCTATGTACGCAGCGACCACCCCGAAAACCCGTTACAGGGAGAAGAGGCAATGAGTCTGCGCATCAACGATATCGCTCCGGATTTCACCGCCGAGACCACGCAGGGCCCGATCAGCTTCCACGACTGGATCGGCGACAGCTATGCCGTGCTGTTCAGCCATCCCAAGGACTTCACGCCTGTCTGCACCACGGAATTCGGCACAGCGGCGCGGCTGGCCGGGGAATTCGCCAAGCGGAACGCCAAGATCATTGGCGTTTCGGTGGACGGGGTCCCGGATCATCAGAAATGGAAGGGAGACATCGAGAAGGTCTCGGGCGCGACTGTGAACTTTCCCATCATAGCCGATCCCGAGCTCAAGGTGGCAAAGCTCTATGACATGCTGCCCGCCGATGCCTATCTTCCCGACGGCCGCACCGCCAATGACACCGCGACCGTGCGCACCACCTTCATCATCGGGCCCGACAAGAAGATCCGGCTGATGCTGATCTATCCGATGTCGGTGGGGCGCAATTTCGACGAGATCCTGCGCGTTCTCGATGCGGTGCGGCTTTCGGATGGCGCGCCCCTGGCCACGCCGGCCGACTGGAAACCGGGCGAGGACGTGATCGTGGGGCTGTCGCTGTCGACCGAGGAGGCGCGCAAGAGGTTCGGCGAGGTGAAGGAAATCCTGCCCTATCTGCGCAAGACGCACGCGCCCGTCGCCTGACCGGCCCCCGGCGGGGGCCGGCACGAGGCACCGGCCGGCACTGGCGGTAACCGGTTCCGCGACACCCGGCTCCCTTGCCCCCGGGGCGGCAACATCCTAGAGGTGATGCCGCCCCGGAGGCAGAAACCGGTCAGAGGCAGGCCATGACGACACCGCAACTTGTCACCATCTTCGGCGGCTCGGGCTTTCTGGGCCGCTATGTCGCGCGGCGCATGGCCCGGCGCGGCTGGCTGGTGCGCGTCGCCGTGCGGCGCCCCAACGAGGCGCTGTTCGTGCGCACCTATGGCGAGGTCGGTCAGGTCGAGCCGGTGCAGGCCAATATCCGCGACGAGGCCTCGACCCGTCGCGCCATCACTTCCGCACAGGCGGTGGTCAACTGCGTGGGCACCTTCGATCGCGGCGGCCGGAACAATTTCAACGCGGTGCATGTCGAAGGCGCGGCCCGCATCGCCCGGCTGGCGGCCGAAGAGGGCTGCGGCCGGCTGGTCCATGTCTCGGCCATCGGCGCCGATCCCGACAGCAGCTCGCGCTATGGCCGCAGCAAGGCCGAGGGCGAGCAGGCAGTGACCGCCGCCTTCGCCCGGGCGACGATCCTGCGCCCCTCGATCCTGTTCGGCCATGAGGACCAGTTCTTCAACCGCTTCGCCGCCATGGCCCGGTTCAGCCCGGTCATCCCGCTGGTGGGGGCGGAGACGCGGTTTCAGCCGGTCTTCGTCGACGACGTCGCCGCCGCGGCCGAGCAGGCGCTGATCTGGGGGGCCCCCGGCATCTATGAGCTCGGCGGGCCGGAGATCGCCACCTTCCGCGAGCTGATCGAACGCATGCTGGTGATCATCCGGCGCCGGCGGCTGATCCTGCCGCTGCCCTTCTGGCTGGCGCAAATCCAGGCCAGCCTGCTTGACACCGCTGCCGCGCTGTCGCTGGGGCTGGTGCGCAATACCGTCCTGACCCGCGATCAGGTCGAGATGCTGAAGCGCGACAATGTGGTTGCCCCCGGGGCGAAGGGCTTCGCCGATCTCGGCCTGACGCCCACCGCGATGGATGCGGTGCTGGAAAGCTATCTCTACGCCTACCGGCCCTATGGCCAGTTCACCGAAATCACCGATTCGGCGGCGCATCTGCGAGCGCAGGATTGAGCCGCGGCACTTGGGCCCGGCGCGGGACGGGAGGCGGTCATGAGCGATGAACCGATGCTTGTCTCCGCGCTTCTTGGCGTTCTGGAGGGGCTGACCGAATTCATTCCGGTCTCCTCGACCGGGCATCTGCTGCTCTCGGGCCATTTCCTGGGGTTCAAGTCCACCGGCAAGACCTTCGAGGTGCTGATCCAGCTCGGCGCGGTCCTCGCCATCCTCATGGTCTATGCCGGTCGGCTGATCGCGGTCGCCCGCGCCCTGCCGCATGACCGGGACGCGCGGCATTTCGTGGCCTCGGTGCTGGTGGCCTTCGCCCCGGCCGTGGTTGTCGGGGTGCTGGCGCATGACTTCATCAAGACGGTGCTGTTCGAGACGCCGATGCTGATCGCCATCACCCTGATCGCCGGCGGGGTGGTGCTCTTGCTGGTGGACCGCCGGGTCGAGCCGGATGTTCGTCATACCGACGCGATGCGCTATCCGCTGCGCCTTGCGCTGGCGATCGGGCTGTTCCAGTGCCTGGCGATGATCCCCGGCGTGTCGCGCTCGGGCTCGACCATCGTCGGGGCGCTGCTTCTGGGCGCGGACAAGCGGTCGGCCGCCGAGTTCTCCTTCTTCCTCGCCATCCCGACCATGGCCGGCGCCTTCACCTATGACCTCTACCAGAATCGCGCGGCCCTGGACATGAGCGACGCCGTCTCCATCGGCATCGGCTTCGTCGCCGCCTTCGTTGCCGGCCTCATCGTGGTGCGCAGCCTGCTCGGCTTCGTCTCGGTCTATGGCTACGCGCTGTTCGGCTGGTGGCGAATCATCGTCGGCGGGCTTGCTTTGATCGGGCTGCTGGTCGCCGGCTGAGAGCGGCGGACCCCGAAAAGGTAAGAGATTCTGCCTTTTTTATCGTTCTGCAGCACGCGCGCTGCGGTGCAGCACGGAAAACTTAGCAAATTAAGTAATAAGTTCTGACTTTTCCCGCCGCGGATTTTGGGTTAAGACCCGCTCCAGACGATCGGCACCCGTTGGGGAGGGGGTGCCCTTGGGGAGGATCCGGTGGCAAGCAACCGCATGCTCAAATTCGTGACCGTCCCGCGCGACATGCCGCGGAAGCGTGACGCGAGGGATCGTCGCGACGATTTTCACGAGATCTACGGCGATTTCGCGCATGAGAAGGCGGCCGAGCAGGCCGCGCGCTGCTCGCAATGCGGCGTGCCCTACTGCCAGACCCATTGTCCGCTGCACAACAACATACCCGACTGGCTGCTGATGACGGCCGAGGGCCGGCTGCGGGAAGCCTATGAGCTGAGCCAGGCCACCAACAGCTTCCCCGAGATCTGCGGCCGGATCTGCCCGCAGGACCGGCTTTGCGAAGGCAATTGCGTGATCGAGCAGGCCGGGCACGGCACGGTGACCATCGGCGCCGTCGAGCGCTATCTGACCGATCTGGCCTGGTCCGAAGGCTGGGTGCGCGAGATCGCCCCGCGGGCCGAGCGGCCCGAAAGCATCGGCATCATCGGCGCCGGGCCGGGCGGGCTGGCCGCCGCCGACGCGCTGCGGCGCAGGGGCTTTCAGGTGACCGTCTATGACCGGCACGACCGCGCCGGCGGGCTGATGACCTATGGCATTCCGGGCTTCAAGCTGGAAAAGCCGGTGGTCATGCGCCGGATCGGGCAGATGGAGGCGGGCGGCATCCGCTTTGCGCTGAACACCGAGATCGGCCGCGACCTTTCCTTCGACGAGCTGCGCGCGCGCCATGACGCGGTGCTGATCGCCACCGGCGTCTACAAGAGCCGCGATCTGGCCGCGCCGGGTGCGGGGCTGTCGGGCATCGTGCGCGCCATCGACTATCTGACCGCGGCCAACCGCGTCGGCTTCGGCGACCATGTGCCGGAGTTCGAGAGCGGCGAGCTGAATGCCGCGGGCCGGCGCGTGGTGGTC
>RFIR01000071.1 GCA_003695135.1 Alphaproteobacteria bacterium
CCCACCGACTGTTCGGTCAAGAGCCCGTAGAGGATCAGGAGCAGCGAGGGCGGGATCAGCATGCCCAGCACCGAGGAGCCGGCGACCACCCCGGTGGCAAAGCGCGCGCTGTAGCCGTGGCGCATCATCTCCGGCACCGCCAGCCGGGTAAAGACGGCCGCCGAGGCGATGGAGATGCCGGTGACCGCGGCGAAGATCGCGTTGGCCCCCACCGTGCCGACGCCGAGCCCGCCCCGCAACCCGCGAAACAGGGCGCTGGCCACGTCATAGGCGTCGCGCCCCACCCCGGAGACCGAGACGATGTAGCCCATCAGCACGAAGAGCGGCACCACGCCGAAGAAATAGGAGGCGATGGTCTCGCCCGCGGCCAGCGCCATCAGCTTGCCTGCGAGCAGCGGCGAGCCCTTGATCAGCCACACCCCGGCATAGGAGCAGGCCATCAGCGCGATCGGCACGTACATTCCGCCGATCACCAGGATCACGATGAGGACGAGCGAGATCAGCCCGATGTCGAAGGCGCTCATCGCCCCGCCCCGCCCGCCGGCGCGAAGGCGTCGCGCAGATGCCTGAGCGCGGAGATGACGAGCTGGGCCAGCAGCACCCCGGTGCCGATGACGATAATCAGCTTGACCGGCCAGACCGGGGCACGGAAATCGCCCACCGCGCCGACGAAGGTGTTGCGCGCCCAGGCACGGGCGAAGATGGGCCAGCTCGCCCCGATCAGCACCGCCATCAGCGCCACCGCGGCAAGATCGTAGAGCGCGAACAGCGCCGAGCGCGCGCGGGCGGGGATGAGCTTGACCACCATCTCGGAGCGGATCATCCGGCCCGAGCGCACCGATTGGGCCACCTGCAGGAAGACGATGGCAACGATGGCGAGGCTGACCATCTCCGGCACGCCGGAGATCGGGACCGAGAACAGCTCGCGGCCGATCACGTCGGCATTCACCAGCACCACCAGATAGAGGATCAGCAGCGTGCCGGCGATGTTGAGGCCCATCGCCACCCAGCCGAGAGCCGCCTCGGCCCGGCCCAGCAGGCCGGGCAGCGGCCGGTCATCGGCGTTCCCGGCCGCTGCCGCGGACCCGGTCGTGGCCTCGCTCACTCCTGATCCCAGTTGCGCACCGGCGTGGCGCCGGCCTCGCGCATGGTCTGCATGTAGAGCTTGAGAAGCCGCATGCCGGGCTGGCCCTTCTCCTCCAGCGCCTGCGCCCACAGCTTGGCGACATTGTCCATGCCGTCGGCCCAGGCCTTGCGCATCGCCTCGTCGACCTCGCGCACCGTGGCGCCCTTGGCCTGCATCACCTCGAAGGCCTTGGCGACCGCCGCGTCGAGATCCTGGTGATAGGCGGTGAAATAGGCCTCGCAGCCCTTCTTCAGCGCCGCCTGCACCTCCGGCGGCTGGCTGTCATACCAGTCCTTGTTGGCCGCCAGCCCGCCGGCATACTGCCCGCCGAAGCGCATCTTGGTGATGAAGGGCGCGACCTCGTAGAGCTTGCCGGGCAGGGCGGCGGAGGCGAACACGATCACCCCGTCATAGACCCCGGTCTTGAGCTCGTTGTAATAGGTGGTCAGATTGCCCGAGACGCCGACCGCGCCGGTGCCCTTCAGCCAGTTCACCGCCGGGCCGGGCGCGCCGATCTTCTTGCCCTGCAGATCGGCGAGGCTGTTGACAGGGAAGTCGGTCATCAGCAGGTAGTCGTCGATGCCGATGGCGCAGCCGAGATATTCCAGCCCGTTCGCCTCCCAGCTCGCGCGCATGTCGGCATCCTCGGCCTGCAGCTTGTCCATCATCGCCGAGATGGTCGCGGTCTTGTCCGACACGAAGGGCGTGACATAGGTGACGTTCTGGATCGCCAGCTTGGAAGGATCGAACAGCGAGGAGACCAGCCCGATCTCGGCCAGCCCCTCCTCGACCGCCTCCAGCTCGCCGCCGACCTTGGCCAGCGAACCGCCATACTGTTCGGACCATTCGATGCTGTAGCCGGTGCCTTCCAGCGCCTTGTTGACCGCCGGGATGTAGACCGAATGGGTCATGCGCACCCAGCGGAACACCGGCGGATGGCCGGCGACCACGGTGACCGGGATGGTCTCGGCGGCGGCGATGCCGGCAGCGGCGATCGCCGCGGCGGCAAGTGCGGTTCTGACGAACATCGATCTCTCCTCCCCTGTTGGGCTTTGCGCCGCGCGGCCGGGAGATCGGCGCGGGCGGCTCGGGGCGATGCTAGTGGATTGATTCCGGCCTCTGCAAGCCTGCCGGGCGAAGCAGCCTGCGTCAGATCGGGCAAGCCGCGCCCGGGCGTCCTTGCCGACGCCAAGTGATATCTTCGTGTCAGATTTCGGGCCAGCGGTCCAACCGATACATTCGCCCCCCTTCTGCAATCCGGGTTCCGATGGGGCAATGCGGGCAGCAAAAGCCTCGCCCGGCGCAGCCGGGCGGCGCCCGACCCTCCCCCCGGGAGGGCGCATTCATACGTTGATCAAGGGGTTGACCGCCAGGCAGTTCCGAGATGACAGTGCCACCCCATCGCTGTGCCGCGCCCTCCCAGGGTCGGGCACCGCCCTTGCCGGTCGTCTCGACCTTCGGAAGCAGGGTTCCAAATGCTGGGGTCACCCCACCAGAAGTCGGGATCACGGCTTGTTTGCAGGATGCGAAACCCGATGACCGATACCCCTGGTCCCGACACCGCCACCGGCTTCTGGCTCGACGAGCCGACCCATCGTGCCTTTCTCGTCGCCGATGCCGAGCGCCAGTTCGCCTTCTTCCGTGCCAGCCTGGGCGAGGGGCCGGGCTTTCACGTGCTGGACCACGATGGCGCACCGCTGCCCCAGACGGTGCAGGAGCTGCACACGACAACGCGCCTCATCCATTCCTATGCGCTGGGCAAGCTCGCCGGACGCGACGATTGCGACGCGATCATCGACCGCGGCATGGAGCATCTGTGGCACCACCACCGCGATGCGGTCCACGGCGGCTATGTCTGGGCGCTCGACGGGGATGGGGTGCATGACGGGCGCAAGCTCGCCTATGGCCATGTCTTCGTGCTGCTGGCCGGCGCCAGCGCGCGCATGGCCGGCCATCCGGATGCCGAGCGGCTGATCGCGGATGTCTCGGCGGTGCTCGATGCGCGTTTCTGGGAGGAGGGGCCGGGGCTCTTCTGCGACGAGTGGAACCGCGACTGGACGCCGTTTTCCACCTATCGCGGCATGAACGCCAACATGCACGGGGTCGAGGCGCTGCTTGCCGCCTTCGAGGCGACGGGGCAGGAGATCTATCTGCGCCGCGCCGGGCGCATCCTCGATTTCTTCCTGCGCCGCATCGCGCCTGCCGAGAACTGGCGTCTGCCCGAGCACTACGATGCCGACTGGCGCATCGACCGCACCTATTCCGGCGATCCGATGTTCCGCCCCGCCGGCACCACGCCGGGCCATTCCTTCGAGCTCGCCCGGCTGATGCTGCAATACTGGGACCTGTCGGGCCGGGCCGAGCCGGATGCGCCCGACATCGCCCGCAATCTGGTCGAGCGCGCGCTGGCCGATGGCTGGGATGCGCAGCGCGGCGGCATCGTCTACACGCTGGGCTTCGACGGCCGTCCGGCGATCCGCGCCCGCTACTGGTGGCCGGTGACCGAGGCGATAGGCGCGCTGGCGGCGATGATCAAGCTGGAGCGGCGGGCGGAGGACGAGGCCTGGTACCGGCGGTTGTGGCGCTTTGCCAATGCCCGGTTCATCGACCGCGAGCGCGGCGGATGGTTTCCCGAGATCGGCGAGGACGGCTGCCCGGCCGCGACCCAGTTCCGGGGCAAGCCCGACATCTATCACGCGCTCCAGGCGGACCTCCTGCCGCTGACGCCGGGGCTGTCACGGGCCGGCGCGGCGCTGCGCAAAGGCACGCTGTGGTGAGACGGTGCCGGGCAGGCGACCGCCGGGACGCAGGCGGGCGATCCAGTCCTGTCACCTTTTGGTCCGGCCGATCGTCTGGTATTCAGATGGCCACCAGTGGGAGCGCCCGATGAAGGACTTTCTGCTCGTCCTGAGAGACCACGAACAGAGGTGGGACTCGTTCTCGCCCGAGGAGCTGCAGGGCATCGTTGCCAGATACACCGAGT
Organism: Alphaproteobacteria bacterium; assembly: GCA_003695135.1. GTDB lineage: Bacteria > Pseudomonadota > Alphaproteobacteria > Rhodobacterales > Rhodobacteraceae > J013. The sequence goes on from RFIR01000071.1 coordinate 4,110, forward strand.
GGAACGACGCCATGCGCCGCCGGGGCCAGCTGGCCGGCGCCGGAAAGCTGACCGGCGAGCGCGGCGCGACGGTCAGGAAGGCCGGCGACCTGCCGCATGTCGACGGGCCCTATGCCGAAGCCAAGGAGGCGATCGCGGGCTACTACCATGTCCGCGCCGAGACGCTGGAGGCGGCCTGCGACATCGCCGGCGGCTGCCCGATCCTGGACTACGGCGGCAGCGTCGAGGTTCGCGAACTCGCCGGCGTTCTCTCCGAAGACCGTGCCGGCTGAGGCCGACGACAGCTCCGGCCGCCGGCTGGCCGATAACCTGTTCCGAAAAAAGCACAGGTCCATTCTGGCCGCCCTGCTGCGCGAGTTCGGCCCGACCCGGTTCGAGGCCATCGAGGACTGCATTCAGGCGGCCATGGTCCGGGCACTGGAAAGCTGGACCACCGGCCCCATCCCCGCCAATCCCGGCGGCTGGCTCTATGTGGTGGCCCGGCGGCGGCTGATCGACCGCATGCGGCGCGCCGATGCCCGCCTGGCCGATCCGCCCGGGTCCGAACAGGGCGAGATCCCGCGCTATGTCCTGCAGCCGCTCGACCACGACCTGCTGCGGCTGATCTATGTCTGCGCCCATCCCGACCTCCCCGCCCGGGCCCAGCTGGCGCTCATGCTCAAGTCGCTGTGCGGGCTGGGAACGGCAGAGATCGCGACGGTCCTGCTCAGTTCGCCGGAGGCGGTCAAGCGCATGATGGCGCGGGCCAGATCGAGGATCCGGACCGACCGGATCCCGTTCGACCTGCCCGACACCGCCCGGCTGGACGAGCGCTGCGATGCCATTCTCGGCGGGCTCTATCTGGTTTTCAGCGAGGGGTACTGGAGCCACGGCAACGACCATGTCATCCAGAGGCATCTCTGCACCGAGGCCATCAAGCTTACCGAAGTCGTGCTTCGATCCCGGGGGCTGCGCGATCGCGGGCGCGTCGCGGCGCTGCTGGCGCTGATGAACCTGCAGGGCTCGCGGCTCGGCGCGCGTCTGGGAGAGAACGGCCGGCTGCTGCGGCTTCACGAACAGGACCGCAGCCTGTGGGACCGGGGCATGATCGCGCGCGGCATCGGCCTGCTGCAACTGGCGGCGACCTCGCCGCAGCGGTCGACCTATCACCTTCAGGCGGCCATCGCTGCGCATCATGCCATCGCTCCCGATCCCGAGGCGACCGACTGGGTGAGCATCCGGCACCTCTACGACGATCTCCTGGACATGACCGGCTCGGCTGTCGTGGCGCTCAACCGGGCGGTGGCGACCGCGCGGATCGACGGGCCGCAGGCGGGTCTGGCCGAGATCGCGGTAATCGAGACCGACCCCGCCCTGCGGTCCTATCCGCTTCTGACCGCGATCAAGGCCGATCTGCTGGAGGCGGCGGGAGCAAAGGGTTCGGCGGTGCAGTGCTACCAGAGCGCCATCGCCGCGACGGCCAACACCGTGCTGAGGGTCACGCTGCAGGACCGGCTCGAGATCCTGCGCATGACGGAGTGAGTTTTTCTGCCCCGGCCTGTCCCCCCGGGCCCCGCTCGTTCGTCTGTTGAACAGATCGGACAGAAGGAGGACACCGGGATGAACTGGAAGCTGGCTGCGGCACTGCCGCTGGTCCTTGCCGGGGCCGCGATCGCGGGACCGGAGGAGAATGCGGCGACGAGCCGCGCGTTCTTCAGGCATTTCGGCGCCGGCGACATGGCCGCGTGGCTCGCCACCATGGCCCCCGATATCCGCACCTGGGAACCGGTCGGCACGCCGCCGAATGTCGGTCACGAGGGCGTGCTGGCCTGGGCCGGGCAGATGGGGCAGATGGGCATCGCCTCGGCGGAGATCGATGTCCGCGCCGTTCACCCCGCCGGCGACAGCACGGCGGTGGAATGGACGACCACCTTCACGTTTCAGGATGGCCGGAGCCTGGAGATCTCGGGCGTGGACATCCACCGTTTCGACGAGGACGGCCTGATCGCCGAGGTGCGGGGGTACTATGACCCCTCGCCCCTGATGGCCGCGAAGGGGGAGAACTGAAGATGGGTGTACGGGTCAACTGGTTCGAGATCCCCGGTCGTGACGTGGACACACTCGCGGCCTTCTACGAGCGGATGCTCGGCACGCGCCTGGGTCGGATGGACGGCCCGGCGGGGCCGATGCGGACCTTTCTCGCCGGCGAAATGCCGGTCGGTGCGATCGTCAATGGCGAGAGTGTCACCGGCGGCACCGTCATCTATCTTGCGGTCGAGGATGTCGGGCAGGCCCTGGCGGAAGCCGCCGCAATGGAGGGTGAGGTGCTCCTCGGGCGGACGGAGATCGGTCCCTTCGGCACGATCGGCCGCCTGCGCGATCCGGCCGGAAATGTCGTGGCGGTGCACGGCAGCTAGGGGAGGACGGCATGACGGGCTGCGACATCGCCCCCACCGGTATTGCCTGCCCCGATTGCGGCGCCGGTACGCTGGAACCGAAACGCGGACGGTTCGGGCCGATCCACGCCTGTACCGCCGATGGCTGCGGAACCTGGCTGCCAAGCCGCCCGACAGGTGCCATCTGTGGCCATCCCCGCGACGACGGACCCTGTGGTGCGCTGATGGTCGAGGGCACGAAGACCATCCCGGATCGGTGCAGCGACCGGGGCTGCCCGAACCGCAATCCGCACCGGCTGGCCAGGGCTGCCGGCGCGTAGGCCGCCCTTGCGGCAGCCAGGGCGTATCGGGCTCGGCCGG
>RFIR01000468.1 GCA_003695135.1 Alphaproteobacteria bacterium
ACGGCCTCGGCCGTCAGCGCCACCGAGCGCCGCCCCGCGAGATCGGGATCGTCGCGGGTCCGCGGCATTTCGGGGAAGAAGGGGTCGTGATACTCGGCCCGCGCCCCGGCGGCCTCGATCAGCCGCAGCGCGGCCAGCGCCGGCGACAGCCGGCTGTCCTCGATGTCGCGCTTGTAGGCGATGCCGAGGATCAGCACCCGCTTGCCCTGCAGATCGCCGCCCGCCGCCTCGGCCACCCGCGCGGCGACATGGGCCGGCATCTCGCGGTTCTGCCGCGCCGCGGTCTCCACGAGCGGCAGCGCGCCGCCTGCCTGCCGCGCCGCCCAGGCCAGATAGACCGGCGAGACCGGGATGCAGTCGCCGCCGATGCCCGGCCCGGGCCAGAACGGCATGTAGCCGAAGGGCTTGGTGGCGGCGGCCTCGATCACCTCCCAGACATCGACGCCCATCTTCGCGAAGGCGAGCTTCATCTCGTTGACGAGCGCGATGTTGACGGTGCGAAAGCTGTTCTCGGCGAGCTTCACCGCCTCGGCCGTGGCGGTGGAGGAGACCGGCACCGCCTGCGTCACCACCGCGGCATAGAGGCTGCGCGCGAGCTCCAGCGAATGGGCATCGTCGGCGCCGACGATCTTGGGGATGGTGCGGGTGGACCAGCTCTCGTTGCCCGGATCCTCGCGCTCGGGGCTAAATGCGAGGAAGAAATGGGTGCCCGCCTTCAGCCCCGAGGCTTCCAGGATCGGGCGCAGCACGCCCGCCGTCGCGCCGGGCCACACGGTCGATTCCAGCACGATCAGCTGGCCCGGGCGCAGATGCGCGGCGATGGTCTCCCCGGCCCGGCGCACCGCGGACAGGTCGGGCTGCAGATCGCCGCCCAGCGGGGTGGGCACGCAGATCAGGATCGCATCCATCTCCGCCAGCTCCGCCATCTCGGCCGAGGCGGCGAAGCGCCCGGTGGCGACGGCGCCGGCGATGCGGTCGGGGGCGAAATAGGAGATCACCCGCTCGCCGGCATTGATGGCCTCGACCCGGGCCTCGTTGATGTCGAAGCCGGTGACGGGAAAGCCGGCATCATGCACGCTCAGCGCCAGCGGCAGGCCGACATAGCCCAGCCCCAGCGTGGCGATGCGCGCCTCGCGCGCCTCGATGCGATGCTTCAGATCGGAAAAAAGCGAAAACGGATTGGTCATCGTCACACCTGCCACGCCGAAAACTCCGCCCCGGCCGGGGCGGCGGGGCCTGCGGGAAACCGGCGCGCAGTATGCCTCATGCGCCCTGCCCGGTCCAAGGGGCCGGCGGTCGCAGGCGGGCGGGCGGCGGGAAATCCTTTCGGGCCCGGCCGGCGCGCGGAACGTCCGGGCCCGCCGGTGGCGTTTCGCGGGGGTCTCTTCCACTCAATATTTCAAATCAACAGTATCGCTGTAGGGTGCGCATTCATGGCGCACCATCGCGACGCGCGGCGGAACCGCGTGCAACGGCGCGCCCTGCGGATGGTGCAGGCGGATCACCTGAATGCGCAAGGGTTCAGAAGGATCAGGACGGCACGCGCGTAAAGTAATTATAAGAGACCCCTGCGAAACTCCGCCGGCCAGACCCTGTCGCATCTCCTGAGCGCCGCGAAATGCGGCGCTAAATGCGATTTTACTATTTTCACTGTTGATTGGAAAATATTGATTGCGAAGTTATTTTCTAATTATTTTACGCGCGCGCAGATTTAATTGGTCTGAAAGCTGGCACATTCAGTATGCCTGTCTACATCCGGGTTTTGCAGGGGTCTCTATAAAATAATCCCCCAATCAACAGTGAAAATAATCACAACATGACCGGCGCCGCATTTCGCCTCCGCCCATGCGGAACGCCCAGTTCTGGCCGGCAGGGTTTCGCGGGAGTCTTTCCGATCAGTCCCCCGCCATCGCGGCGATGCGGTGGGCATTGGCCATCACGGCGAGCGTCACGGTGGCGGCGGGGATCGCCGGCATCACCGAGGCATCGACGAGATGGATGCGGGCGGCGCCAGCCGGCCGGCCCAGCGGGTCGGTCTGCGCCCGACCCGGCTCCGCGGCCATGGGAAAGCTCGCCCCGACATGAAAGCTCGAGCCCGGCCCCCCGTCGCGCGCGGCCGGGGTCAGCGCGATCAGCCCCGCCCGGCGCAGGGCGCGGGCGAGCGCGGCGCGGGCACGGCGCGCCACCGGCGCCGTCTCGGGGTTTTCGATCAGCCGCGCGCGCAGCCGGTTTTCCCCGTCGCCGGCGGGGGAAAGCGCGATGCGCGGCCCGTGATCGGAATGCAAAAAGCTCTGCGCCACGATCAGCCGGCGCGCCACACGGCGGAAGAGCGGCCCGGCAAGGGGCAGGAAGCGGCCGTAATTCATCATCATCTCGCGGGCGTAGAAATCGTTCCAGCCATAGAGCTGGGTGTGGACGAGACGGGGCGAGATGGCCGGGTTCTCCAGTTCCACGAAAGCGAGCGCCAGGGTGTGATGCGGCCCCGCGCCGGGATCGCCGGTGGAATAAAGCTGCAGAAGCGGCAGGAAGCCATGCGGGCTGTCGGCCAGTTCCACCTCCGCCCCCGCCCAGCCGGGCAGGCTCGTGAACATCAGCCGCGCGGTCTCCAGCACGCCGGCGCCGACGAAGACCCGCGCGCCGCGGATTTCCTCGCCGCCTTCACAATGGAGCGTGACGCCGCCTGCGTCTTCGGCGATGGCGCGGACCATTGCCTTTCGGTAGCCGAAGCGGGGATTTTCGCGCAGCCGCCCGATCGCCTGACCGGCGGAAAAGATCAGCCCCCAGGGGCAGCCATGCAGGCAGAGCCCGCAGGCCCGGCAGCCCGGGGCGACAGCGACCCGCGCCGCGCCGGCGGTGATGCCGGCCGCGGCAAGCTTCGGGGCGGCGGCGTCGAGCCGGGCGATCAGCGCCTCGGCCTGTCGGGTAGCCGGCAGGGGCCGGGCATCCTCCATCGGAAAGCCGGGCAGGAGAGCCTCGAGCGCGTCGGTCCGCCCGGCGACGGGCAGGAATTCGGCCAGTGCCCGGTAATGCGGGGCGAGATCACCCGCCGTGACCGGCCAGCCCGCCATCTCGGCTGCCGGCCAGGGCAGCACCGCCGCGCCCCAGAGATTGGTGAGACCCCCCAGCGCGCGCGAGCTGCGCAGGCCCAGCCAGCCCGGCGGATCGGCGAACACCGCCCCGGCCGGTTCCATGGCGAAATCCGAACCGTAGCGGCGCAGCTGCCCCGGCGGTGCTTCGTATTGGGCGGCGCGGAAATCCTCCGCCGCGCGGCCCCAGCCCTCCGGCCCGGTCGCGGCCAGCGCCTCGCGCGCCGCGGCGCGTTCGGGCTCCAGCTCCGCCCCGGCATCGACGAGCGTCACCGCCCGCCCCGCCTCCAGCCGCGCCCATGCCGCGGCGATCCCCGAGGGCCCCGAGCCGATGACCAGATCGGGCAGGTCTTTCGCCGGCATGCACACCTCCTTCCGCTTTCCCCCTTCCTAGCCCGAAATCGGGCGAAAAACCGGGACATGCGGTCGCGCCGGCGCGGCGCGGGGCGTATCGGCGTCACGAAGTCGTGGCCTCGGGTGGCGCGATGCGGATCACGAACGCCGCCTGAGCGATCGCCGCGGCAAGGGAGACCGCGAAGACCACCCATATCCCCAGCGCCGAGACGGCAAGACCGCCGGCAAGCGGGAACAGGAAGGCCGGGGCGGTCAGGGCGTTGAAGTAGCCGCTATAGGCCGGGCGGCGGTCGGCGGGGGAGATCTCCATCAGCAGCCCGATGACCGCGATGGTGACGCCGTTGGCCAATGCGCCGAGGCTGAAGAACACCGCCAGAAGGATCGGCATGGCCGTGGCCGGCGGGAGCGGGACCGCCAGCAGCCCCAGAAGGACGAGCGGCGGGACGGCCCGCATCGCGGCGATGGCGCGCATCAGGCTCAGCTTGCCCCGGCGATCGCCCCACCAGCCCCAGAGCGGGTTTGCCGCCAGCGCACCGGCGGTCTGCGCCCCGAGCAGCAGGGCGACATTCTCCAGCCCCGCGCCCAGTGCCCCGGCCGCGACGATGAAGAACGGGGCGGCGGTGAGCACGGCGCCGCCGCACCATTGCGCGAAGACGAAACGGCGGAACACCGGGTCGCTGCGGAAGGTCTCGAGCCCCTCGCGAAGATACTCCGCGAAACTGCCCGCCGCCCGTGGCGGTCCGCTCCGCCCGGGCTCTCCCATCGCGGTGAAGATCACCGAGGAGGACAGCATCAGCACGGCGGCGATGGCGAGGATGGCGGCATAGGAGAGCGGGAAGTGGAGCGTCCGCACCAGCCTGTCGGCGATGCCGGCGGCGAGAAGCGCGACGATGCCGCCGCCGAAGAAGCGGATCGCAAGCAGCCTGCTGCGCTGCGCGGATGGGATGGAGCGGGCGACGATGTCGTTGTAGGGAACCCCGACGATGCCGCTGAGAAAGGCATAGACGGTCCAGAGCGCCAGCGTCGCCGCCCCGAGCGCGGGAAGGGGCCAGCCCGCCAGCGCCCCGGCGCCGAGCACCGCCGCGATGAGGGCGATAGCCGCGGTGCGGCCGAAGGCGCCGAGGATGTAGAAGGGCATGGACGAGCCGGCCCGCCCGGCCAGATAGCCGACCGCCAGCTGCGGCAGCAGCCAGCCCAGCCGCAGGATCGTCGGCACCGCCCCGACCGCGACCGGGCTGGCGGTCAGCTGATGGACCAGCGCCGACATCACCGTGGCGCTGTCCACCGCCGCCGAGCCGGCCTGAAAGGCGGCGCCGGCGCCGGCGATGTGCCAGAAGCGCCGGCCGGGCGTCACCTGCCGCTCCAGTCGGCGGGATCGACGAACAGCCCGAACCACAGCGACCACAGGCCCAGCAGGATGAGGATCGCGCCCGGCAGCCACCGCCGCGGCCGCAGCCAGCCGGCCAGCCGGTCGAGCGGCCGGGCCAGCCGCGGGACGGCGGAGAGTGGCACCAGCGGCAGCGAAAGCGCGGCCGCGAAGACGGCCATCATGACAAATCCCGTCGCGGCCGAACCGACCGCCGCCGCCGTGCCGATCAGGGCAAACAGGATGGGGGCCGCGCAGGCGGGAATGTTGAGCCCGAAGGCCAGCCCCTGCACCAGGGGGTGGGACGCGGATTTCCACCGCTCGGGCGCGAGGCCGATCCGCCGGCGGACCGGCCGGTCCCATCCGGAGAGAACGGCCAGGCCGAGGGCGGAATAGATGACGCCGAACACCAGCCACGCTCCGGTCTGCACGCCGATGAGGCGCTGGCCGAACATGGCGATCAGGCCGCCGAACCCGCCCATGACGGCGATGCGCGCGGCAAGAAAGACCAGCCCCGCCTGCAGGCGCCGGGCCATGGCGCGGTCGTGCTGGGCGGCGAGAAAGAGCATGTGCGCCCCGATCGTGCAGGGCTCGAGGAATCCCAGCAGACCGAGCCCGAAGGCCATGGCCAGCGCGTGAAGGGTGATGTCGGCCATGCGATATCCCCTGCGGTCCGGATCCATCCTGAACCTTCCACCTGCTGGAAGGTCAAGGCGCCTGCCATCCGGGTACGCCGCGCGCGCCTCCCCCGCCTCCCCGCCTTCGGCCGGCGGGCGCTCAGCGCAGCGGTTCGCGGCTGCGATCGGGGATCAGGGCGAGCACGGCGACGGCGATCGCGGCGGCCACCGTCAGATAGACCGCCGGCGCGGTGGCCAGACCGGTCATCGCCATCAGGCTGGTGGCGATCATCGGCGTCAGCCCGCCGAACACCCCGACCCCGATATTGAAGGCGACCGAATATCCCGACAGCCGGTCGCGGGCGGGAAACATCTCCACGAACAGGGCCGGCCCCGAGCCCAGCGGCACCGCCAGCAGCGCGAAGCCCGCCGCATGGGCGATCAGGACCGGGGCCAGCGCGCCGCCCGAGGCCAGCATCCATTCATGCAGCGGCCAGGCGAGCAGCGCCAGGCCGGCAAGCGCCAGCGCGATCCATGTCCGGCGCGCCAGCCAGCGATCGCCCACCACCGCCAGCAGCGGCATCGCCGGGATCACCAGCACCGTCATCGCGGTGTTGATCGCCAGCGCCGTGCCGCGCTCCATCAGCCCCTGCCCGGACAGCCATTCGGGCAGATAGACGAAGACGATATAGAAGCAGCTGCCATAGCTGGCGGCGAAGGCCAGCGCCAGCAGGGTCTCGCGGCGATTGGTGGTGAAGGCCTCCAGCAGCGGCGAGGTCTCCTCGCGCTGCGCGTGATGGAGGCGGAAGCGCTCCGATTCATGCAGGTTGCGCCGCATCAGTATGGCGGCGGTGCCGATGAGGGCGCCGCCCAGAAAGGGCAGCCGCCAGCCCCAGGCCGCAAGCGTCTCGGCATCGAAGGCATTGGTCACCAGCGCCGCCGCCCCCACCCCCAGCAGCGAGCCCGACATCGAGCCGATATTGGCCCAGCTTCCCACCAGCCCGCGCCGGCCCTCCGGCGCGGTCTCGACCAGATAGGTGGCCGAGGAGGAAAACTCGCCGCCCACCGAGATCCCCTGCAGGAGCCGCACCGCCACCAGCAGGGCGGGGGCGAGGAGGCCGGCCTGCGCATGGCCCGGCAACAGCCCCAGGAGCAGGGTGGGCAGGGCCATCAGCGCCACCGAGATCTGCATGGTCCGCGCCCGCCCGTAGCGGTCGCCGAACCAGCCGAAGAAGGCCGCGCCCAGGGGGCGCATCAGGAAGCCGGCGGCGAAGATGCCATAGGTGGCGATCAGCCCGGCGGTGGGGTTGCCCTGCGGAAAGAACACCGGGGCGATGACGCCGGCCAGATAGCCGTAAAGGGCAAAATCGTACCATTCGACCACATTGCCGATGAAGCCGGCCATGATCCGGTGGCGCAGCTCCGGCGCCTGCGGGGCGCTGCCCCCTGTCTGCCTCGCCATGTCATCCTCCCGACGCATGTGCCCCGGTATGGGCCGGCAGCGGCATCTTGCAAGCCGAAAGCCGGGCAGGGCGGCGGGCGGTCAGGGCAGCGGCGCGCGGGACGATTGCAGGAAAGCCCGGCGAAGCGCGGCCGGGCCGGGCTCACCCCGGCGCCGGGCCGGCCAGCCGGGCGAGGCATTCCGCGGCATCAGTGAGCGGTTCGCAGGCGCGCGCGCAGAGCCGGGTGCGGGCGGGGGGGGCGGCGCCGAGATGGAACAGCTCCGCGGTGCCGGCAAGCTCGGCCAGCACCAGCGCCGCGATCTCGGCCGCCTCGCCGGTCTCGCCCGTCTCGCCGGTCTCGGCCGGCTCCTCCGGCGCCGCCTCTGCCGCCGCGCCGGCGCCGTGCCGCCGGGGCGGGAACAGGCAGGCCAGCCGGGTCTCGCCGCCCGCCGCGCGCATCAGCGCCAGCGCATCGAGCGGCACCGGCGCCCCGTCGACCAGCACCAGGAAGTCGGGGCGGGCGGCGGCGAGAAAGCCGCGCAGCTTTTCCAGCACGTACCAGCTGCGGCAGAGCCGGGTGACGGGGTCGTATCCGGGCACGAACATCAGCGTCTCGTCGGCCGACCCCGACAGGCCGGTGAACACCGCGCCGGGCGGGCAGCGCAGCCCGGGCAGGCCGGGCGGCAGCGCCGCGATCCGCAGCACCTGCAGATCCTCGCGCGCCCGCGCGGCCTGAAACAGCGCCTGCGCCGCACCGGTGGCGGGATCGCGCGCCCGGCCCTTTGCCCCGCCCTTTCCCGCCGCCGCGGGGGCGGCAAGGCGGGGATGGCCGGGGCCGATGATGACCAGCCGCCGGCTCACGCCGCCTGCCCCGCCCCGGCATGGCGTTCGGTGAACAGGCAGCGGTTGAACAGCATCGCGCCCGCCGCCGGCCCCGGCCCGTCCCCGCCCGAGCCGCGGCCTTCCAGATGGATCAGCCGCAGCGCCGGGTCGCACAGGATCTCGGCCCCCGCCGCGCGGGCGCGCAGGCAGAAATCGGCATCCTCGTAATAGGCAAGGACATAATCCTCCGACAGCCCGCCCAGCTCGCGCCACAGCGCGCGGGGGATCAGCATGAAGCTGCCGGTCACCGCCTCCACCGCCTGCGGGGCGTCGGGCTGCAGGAGCGCCGGCGCCCCCTTCAGCGGGTGATCGACCCTCAGCAGCACCGGGGCGAACAGCGGCGGCGCCGGCGGGGCGGGCCGGATCACCGCATCGCGCAGGATGGTCATGCCTGCATGCATCACCGCCCCGTCGGCGTAATGCAGATGCCCGCCGAGGATGGTCTTCGGCCCCAGCCCCTCCACCCGCGCGGCCAGCGCCTCCCAGTCGGTGTCGGGGCGGGCGAAGAC
>RFIR01000469.1 GCA_003695135.1 Alphaproteobacteria bacterium
AAAGGATCGGAGGAGACACTTGCGAAATTCCGCCAGCCAGACCCGGGCGCTGCGCTCGGGCGCCGCGAAATGCGGCGCCGGTCATGTTGTGATTGTTTTAACTGTTTATTGGTAAATATTGATTGGGGAATTACTTTCAAGAGACCTCTGCAAAACTCAACCAGCCAGACCCGAGTGTTCCGCGCGGGCGCCACGAAATTGTGGCGCCACATGCGCTCCTCCTGTTTTCACTGTTGATTGATAAATATTGATTGGGGAATTAATTTAAAATTGTTTTACGCGCGCGCAGATTTGATTGGTCTGAAAGCTGGCACATTCAGGATTCCTGTCTACATCCGGGTTTTGCATGGGTCTCTTCAAATTATTTTATGATCGCGAAATGTTGGCGACTGGAACCCGGGCCGATTCAGCGGTTTGCATTCATGCCGGAATTTCGCAGGGGTCTCTGCCAATCAGCAGTGAAAACAAGAATAACGCGTGTGGTGCCACAATTTCGTGGCGCTCGAGCGCAGCGCCGGGCACCGGGTGTCAGAGTTTCGCAGATGTCTCTTCTGGAGCATGTCGTGTCCAGTCGGGCTCACCCGCCCGGAGAGCGTGAGCCGAACCGGGCATGCGCCCGTTCGGCCGCTCTTCTCGCGCCATGGCGTTCGCGGCCTCACCCCCCAGGCGGGCGCATACCCTACCCGGGCGGTCGCCTGCCGTCGCGTTGGGGAAAACGGTGAATGGAATTGAACGCGACATGCTCCAGTTTATTGCAGGCGGATAATTCTGATCCTTCTGAAACCTTGCGCATTCTGGTTGTCCCTTTGGTGCCTGTCGACTTTGTGCACATCGGTCGGGACACGCTTCAATCCGGCTTCGTCTCCTGCCTGTCTCTGCCCTCTTCTTCCAGCAGCGCGGCAAGCCCGGCGCGGTAGTCGGGATATTGCAACGCTACCCCAAGCTCGCGCTTGATGCGGTCGTTCGAGACCCGCTTGGATTCGGCATAGAAGCTCGCGGCCATCGGGCCGAGATCGGCATCCTCGAAAGGAATTTCCGGCGGCAACGGCAGGCCGAGCAGACGCGCGGCCTCGGCGATCACATCCTGCGGCGGGGCGGGTTCGTCGTCGCAGACATTGTAGATCGCGCCGGGGTCGGGCCGGGCGATGGAGGCGGCGAGCACGCGGGCGATGTCCTCGACATGGATGCGGCTGAAGACCTGACCGGGCTTGACGATGCGCCGCGCCTTGCCGGAGCGGAGCTTGGCGAAGGGGCCACGGCCGGGGCCGTAGATGCCGGCAAGCCGGAAGACGTGCACCGGCAGGCCATGCTTCGCATGCAGCTCGAGCCATGCCTTTTCGGCAGCGACCCGCAGCCGCCCGCGCTGCGTCGAAGGGCGCAGATCGGCGGATTCATCGACCCAGCCGCCCTGCCGGTCGCCATAGACGCCGACGGTGGAGAGATAGCCCAGCCAGTCGAGCCCCGATCCGCGCGCCGCGATCGCCTCGCCGAAGGCGCGCAGCACCGGATCGCCCGCCGCATCGGGGGCGATGGAGATCAGGATATGGCTCGCCTCGGCGATCAGCGCCGGATCGGGCGGCCAGAGCACCGGGGTCGTCCCCTCGGCGCGCAGCGCCTCGAAACCCGCCGGGTCGCGGGTGGTGCCGATCACCCGCCAGCCCTCGGCGACCAGCCGCCGCCCCAGCGCGCGGGCCGAATAGCCATGCCCGAAACTCAACAGGCAGCGTTCGCCCATTTGCCCTCCTCCCCCCGCCGGACTATCTAGGACCAGATTTCCGAACCCGGCGGTGGATCCATGCGCAGCCTTGTAGCCTGTCTTGCCCTGTTCTCAACCCTGCCCGCAGTACCGGCAGCGGCCGAGATCCGTTCGATGGCCGAATGCATGGCACGCATCGGCGCCAATCCGACCGTGGCGCGCGAGGAGGCAGCACAGTGGTTCGTTCTGGGCGGCGGGGCGGAGGCCAAGACCTGCGAGGCGCGCGCGCTGGAGGCGCTGGGCGCGCGCGGCACCGCGGCGGTGATCCTGGCCGGGATCGCGGCCGATCGCGGCAACGGGCTGCCCAAGGCCACGCGGGCGGCGATGATGCAGGATGCCGGGCGGTTGTGGCTGGGCGAGAAGCAGTACCGGCTGAGCCTGGAGGCGCTGAACCGCGCGGTGGCGCTGGGGCTTCGCGATGCCGATCTGCTGGCGATGCGGGCCGAGGCGAAGGGCAGGCTGGGCATGTGGCCCGAGGCGGTGGCCGATCTGTCCGCGGCGCTGGAACGCGCGCCGGGCCGGGCCGATCTGCTCACCCTGCGCGCCGCGGCCAACCGCAAGTCGGGCGATCCGCTGGCCGGGCTCGCTGATGCCGAGGCCGCGCTCAGAAAGCTGCCGCATTACCCCGAGGCGCTGTTCGAGAAGGGGGCGAGCCTCGTCGTGCTCGACCGGGTGCCCGAGGCGCTGAAGGTGTGGTTCAAGCTCATCGAGCTGCATCCCGACAGCGAGATGGCCGAGCTTGCCCGGCGCAACATGCAGCGGCTGAGCGGCAACTGAGGGGGCCGGAGCGCCGGTCCCCGGTGATCGCAGCAAGCATCTGAACTGCGATTTTCGGAAGACCGCTGCCATCCGGGCAGGCGGTGCCCGACCCTGGGAGGGCGCGGAGACACGATAGATCTGACGATTTCGGCTCGGGCTCTCCTGCCGGTCAGGTTCTTGATCGGTGTTGCAATGCGCCCTCCCGGGGGGAGGGTCGGGCGCCGCCCGGCTGCGCCGGGCGAAGCGGGTTGCGGAGGAGGCGCCATTGCGGCATGCGAAAGAGACTCGGAACCCTCATGGACCGGACCGCCGCGCTATCTCCGCCCCAGCCGCGCCACCGCCCAGCCGGCGGCGTCGCGCACCACGGGGTCGGGATCGGCCAGATGCGCCGCCGCCGACGGCGCCAGCGCGGCATCGCCGGAATTGCCGATGGCATAGAGCAGGTTGCGCAGGAACCGGTTGCGGCCGATGCGCTTGACCGGCGTGCGGGAAAACCGCGCCCGGAACGCGGCATCGTCGAGCGTGGCGAGCTCGGCGAGCGGCGGGGCGCGCAGATCCTCGCGCGCCGCATAGGCTTCGCCGGCGGTGGCCGCGAACTTGTTCCACGGGCAGACCGCGAGGCAGTCGTCGCAGCCGAAGACCCGGTTGCCCAAAAGCGGGCGCATCGGCTCGGGCACCGGCCCCTTCAGCTCGATGGTCAGATAGGAGATGCAGCGCGTGGCATCGAGCCGGTAGGGCGCGGGAAAGGCCGCGGTGGGGCAGATGTCGAGACAGCGCCGGCAGCTGCCGCAATGGTCGCGCCCGGGCGGGTCGGGGGCAAGCTCCAGTGTGGTGAAGATCGCGCCGAGAAAGAACCAGCTGCCCAGCCGGCGCGAGACGAGGTTGGAATGCTTTCCCTGCCAGCCGAGCCCGGCCGCCTCAGCCAGAGGCTTTTCCATCACCGGGGCGGTGTCGACGAAGACCTTGATCTCGCCACCCGCCCGCTCGATCAGCCAGCGCCCCAGCCGCTTGAGCCGCTTTTTCACGATGTCGTGATAGTCGCGCCCGCGCGCATAGACCGAGATCGCCGCCCGGTCGCGCCGGGCGAGGATGGCGAGCGGATCGTCGCCGGGCGCATAGCTGTCGGCCAGCATCACCACCGACCGCGCCTGCGGCCACAGCGCCGCCGGATCGCCGCGCCAGTGCGCGCGTTCGGCCATCCAGCCCATCTCGCCATGATGGCCGGCGGCAAGGAAGGCCGCGAGCCGGTCCGCCGCCAGCGGGATCGCGTCGGGCCGGCAGATGCCGACATCGGCGAAGCCGAGCGCACGGGCCTCGGCCTTGAGGGCGGCGCCGAGCCCGCCCGGCATCAGAAGTCGAGATCGGCGTAGTGTACGGGTGCGCGGAAGCCCGGCAGGCTGTCGGCCAGCAGGCTGCGGAAGGAGGGGCGCGACTTGATGCGCGCATACCAGTCCTTGGCGTTGGGCACACGCTCCCAGTCGACATCGCCGATATAGTCGAGGCTCGACAGCTGCGCCGCGGCAGCGAGATCGGCGATGCTCAGCCGCTCGCCGGCCAGCCAGCGGCGGTGATCGGCCAGCCAGTCGATGTAATCGAGATGATAGCGGATCGCCGCGCGCCCGTCGCGGATGCGCTGGCTGTCGGGATGGCCCGAGCGCATCAGCCGCTTGGTCACCCGCTCATGCAGCAGCCGGTCGGTGACCTCGCGGTGGAACTTGTCGCCGAAATAGCCCGAAAGCCGGCGCGCCTCGGCCCGCTCGGCGGCGCTTCCCGGCAGCAGCACCGGCTCGGGGCGGGTCTCCTCGAGATA
>RFIR01000470.1 GCA_003695135.1 Alphaproteobacteria bacterium
CGCGCAGGCGGAAGCGCTGGATCTTGCCGGTCTGGGTCTTGGGCAGGGCGTCGATGAACTTCACGCTGCGCGGATACTTGTAGGGCGCGATGGTGGCCTTGACGTGATCCTGCAACAGCTTCGCCGTCGCCCCGTCCGGGGCGTAGCCTTCGGCCAGCACCACATGCGCCTGAACGATGTTGCCGCGCTCCTCGTCCGGCACGCCGATGACGGCGCATTCGACCACGGCCGGGTGGGAGAGCAGCGCCGCCTCCACCTCCGGCCCGGCGATGTTGTAGCCCGAAGACAGGATCATGTCGTCGTTGCGGGCGGCGAAGTGGAAATAGCCCGCCTCGTCCATCACGAAGGTGTCGCCGGTGATGTTCCAGCCGTCCTGAACATAGGCGGCCTGGCGTTCGCGATCGTCGAGATAGCGGCAGCCCGTGGGCCCGCGCACCGCCAGCCGCCCGGGTTCGCCCGGCGGCAGCTCGCGCCCGTCCGCGTCGATGACCCGGGCCTGATAGCCGGTGACCGGCTTGCCGGTGCAGGCCGGGCGGTGGTCGTCGAAGCGGTTGGAGATGAAGATGTGCAGCATCTCGGTGGCGCCGATGCCGTCGAGGATCGGCTTGCCGGTCTTGGCGATCCATTCCTCGTAGACCGGCGCCGGCAGGGTCTCGCCAGCCGAGACCGCGGCGCGCAGGCTGGAAAGATCGGCGCCTTCATCCATCGCCCGCATCATCGCACGGTAAGCGGTGGGCGCGGTGAAGCAGACCGTGGCGCGATATTTCTCGATGATCTCGATCATGTTGGGCGGCGATGCGGTCTCCAGCAGCGTCGCCGCCGCCCCGAAACGCAGCGGAAAGATGGCAAGCCCGCCCAACCCAAAGGTGAAGGCCAGGGGCGGCGAGCCGATGAACACGTCATCGGGCGTGACGCGAAGGATCTCGCGCGCATAGCCGTCGGCGATGATCAGGAGATCGCGATGGTAATGCATCGTCGCCTTTGGCTTGCCGGTGGTGCCGGAGGTGAAGCCCAGAAGCGCCACGTCGTCGCGCGCCGTGTCCACCGGATCGAACTGCACCGGCTTTTCCAGCGCCAGCCGGTCGAGTTCGGCATCGTGATTGGCGGTGCCGTCGAAGCCGACCACCGCCTTGAGAAAGCGCGAGGTCTTGGCGCAGGCGACCATCTCCTCCATCAGCCGCGTGTCGCACAGCGCATGGCTGATCTCGGCCTTGTCGACGATCTGCGTGAGCTCGCCCGCGCGCAACAGCGGCATGGTGTTGACCACCACCGCGCCCGCCTTGGTCGCGGCCAGCCAGCAGGCGACCATGGCCGGGTTGTTGGCCGAGCGGATCAGCACCCGGTTGCCCGGCTTCACGCCGAGATCGGCGACCAGCGCATGGGCGAGCCGGTTGGTCCAGTCGGCAAGCTCCTTGTAGGTCCGCCGCCGGCCATTGCCGATCAGCGCGGTGCGATCGCCGAACCCCCGGGCCACCATCGCATCGGTCAGCTCGACCCCCGCGTTCAGCCGCTCGGGATAGTCGAAGCCGTCGAGCAGGAAGACCGGCTGCAGCCCGGCGGGCGGCAGGTTGTCCCGCGCGAAGGTATCGACATGGCCGGTATGGGCGCTCATCGTCATCCTCCCTCTGCAGTGCCCGGGCCGCTGGAGAGCCTGGCTGCGGAAAGGCTAGCGCCGGCGCGGATTCATTTCAATCGTGAAGGTTCAAGCTTGAATATTTCAAGCCTGTGCGATTGGGTGTCTCTCGCCAGGCGGATGAACCACCGGCCGACCGCACGAAGGGGTGAAAGCCGGCGAGCGGCTCTGACGGCGGTAGGGGATGGGAGCGGAATGACATGAGGAAGCATCTGCAAAACTCTGACGGCCGGAACCGGACGTCGCGCTTGGGCGCCGCGAAACGCGGCGCCGACGAGGTTTTTATTTACTTTCACTGTTGATTATAAAATATTAATTGCGAAATTATTTTCTAGACGCCGCTGCATTCCAACTACCACATCCCGATCTCCAATACCGGGGCCGGCACCATGATGCTGGAATGCGCGGCCTGAGGGGCGGCGGGAATTGGCGCGCCATGAATGCGCGCCCTACGGGGCCACATTGACATTCGTGACGTGAAGAGCGTTGCGAAGCGACACCGGCCAGACCCAGGTGTTCCGCGCGGGCGCCACGAAATTGTGGCGCCACATGCGTTCTTCTTGTTTTCACTGTTGATTGAAAAATATTGATTGCAAAGTTATTTTCTAATTATTTTACATGCGCACAGATCCGATCCCGCTGAACCCTCATGCATTCAGGATGCGCGCCTGCATCCGGGTTTTGCAGGGGTCTCTTCTAATTACTTTACACGCGCTATGCTGGCGCGTGGAAATCAGCGCCCTGGAGCATGTCGCGTTCTATCCGATTCACTCCCGGCGCCAAGGCGAGGGCGTGCGACCGCCCATGGGGGCGCGAATGCGCCCGCCATCCGGCAGGCCCGGTACTTGCGCCGGCAGCGGAAAGCGAGCGGCCCGGAATCCGGCCTTCCCTCGACACCGCCGCCTTCCCGTCACGGGAAGGGAGGCAATCTCACCCCAGGCTGAGGCTCGCTGCGCTTTCGGGCAGTTCCTCGCCGAAGCAGCGCTGGTAGAATTCGGCCACCGTGCCGCGTTCCAGCTCGTCGCACTTGTTGAGGAAGGTCACCCGGAAGCCGAAGCCGATCGAGCCGAAGATCTCGGCATTCTGCGCCCAGTTCAGCACCGTGCGCGGGCTCATCACCGTGGACAGGTCGCCATTCATGAAGGCCGAGCGGGTGAGATCGGCCACGGTGACCATGCGCGAGATGATCTTGCGCCCTTCCTCGTTCTGGTAGCTCGGGCTCTTGGCCAGCACGATCTCCAGCTCGGCATCATGGGGCAGATAGTTCAGCGTGGCCACCAGCGACCAGCGGTCCATCTGGCCCTGGTTGATCTGCTGCGTGCCGTGATAGAGCCCGGTGGTGTCGCCCAGCCCCACCGTGTTGGCGGTGGAAAACAGCCGGAAATAGGGGTGGGGGTGGATCACCTCGTTCTGATCCAGCAGCGTCAGCTTGCCGTCGGTCTCCAGCACGCGCTGGATGACGAACATCACGTCCGGCCGCCCGGCATCGTATTCGTCGAAGACGATGGCGACCGGATTGCGCAGCGCCCAGGGCAGGATGCCCTCGTGGAATTCGGTCACCTGCAGACCGTCGCGGATCTTGATCGCGTCCTTGCCGATCAGGTCGATCCGGCTGATATGGCTGTCGAGATTGACGCGCACGCAGGGCCAGTTCAGCCGCGCAGCGACCTGTTCGATATGGGTCGACTTGCCGGTGCCGTGATAGCCCTGGATCATCACCCGGCGATTGTGGCGAAACCCCGCGAGGATGCACAGCGTGGTGTCGTGATCAAAGCGGTAGGTATCGTCGATGACCGGAACGCGCTCGGTGGGCTCGGCGAAACCCTTCACCTTCATGTCGCTGTCGATCCCGAACAGCTCGCGCACCGACCACTCGACCGTGGGCACATCATGCATCGTCGTCATACCATCGGCCACCTTGCCCACCTCATCCTTCGCGCGCCCTTCCGTTCCGCGCCGATCCGGAGCCGCCTTCCTACGCCCTTCCGCGCGGAAATGGCAAGGCCGTGCGTCGTCGCGTCCCCGGCCGGGGCTGGCAACTGCGCCCCGATGAGGGTTACCTAGGAATGGACAGGGAGAATTGCGATGATCGAGGAACCGCCGCGGCTGACGCTTCACACCCGCAGAAGACGCCCGACGCCGGAACAGGTCGCGGCCTTCCGCGACGCTCCGGTCACCTTCGTTGCCGATGCGCTCGGCGGCAGCGCGGCGCTCGGCGGCGGCATCGCCCCGCTCGACCCTGCCGGC
>RFIR01000471.1 GCA_003695135.1 Alphaproteobacteria bacterium
ATTTTCACTTGTTTGACAGAACCCCCTGCGAAACTCGACCAGCCAGACCCGAGCGTTCCGCGCGGGCGCCACGAAATTGTGACGCCACGTGCGTTCTTCCTGTTTTCACTGTTGTTTGATAAATATTGATTGCGAAGTTATTTTCTAATTATTTTACGTGCCTAAAGATCTGATCCTGCCGAACCCTCATGCATTCAGGATGCCTGTCTGCATCCGGGTTTCGCAGGGGTCTCTTCTAGATCGTGTCGGTTCAAATCCGATTTACTCCTGGCACTAACGCAAGGGCAGGCGACCGCCCGGGTGGGCGCATGCCCGTGTCGCTTCGCGCCACGGGAGGGTTAATCCAATCAAACCCGACACGCTCGAATTGTTTCATGCGCGCGCAAAATTGATTGGTTTGAAAACTGGCACAAGCAGGATGCTCCTAGACTCACAAACCAGGTGCGACACCTGCTGTTGTCAGGATCGCCATGGGACAGGGCTACAGCCACCTCACGCTTGAGGAGAGATGCCGTTTGCGGTGCATGATGGAGCAGGGATTGTCGAAGACCGAGATGGCGCGCCGTCTCGGCCGGCACCGGGCCACGATCCACCGCGAGTTCGAGCGCAACAGCAATGTCTCGGGCTATCGCCCGGATGGGGCCGCCCGCCTGGCCCGGGCGCGCAAGCTCCGGGGCTCGCGGATCGAGCGTTCCGCCCGCCTTGGGCTCTACGTCGAAGACCGGATTGCCATGGGTTGGTCCCCGGAGCAGATCGCCGGGCGGATGGAACTGGAGGAATTGGAGCACAGGGTCTCGGCCGGGTCCATCTGTCGGCACGCCTGCAGCCCCGCCGGGCGCCGGGCCGGCCTGCCGCGCCAGCTGGCGCAGAGGAAGGCGAAACGGGCCGGCGAAGGCGCACCGGCGCCCGCGCACCCTCGATCCCGAACCGCGTCTCGATCTGCCAAAGGCCTGAAAAGGCAGGGCTTCGCGCCGAGTTCGGGCACCGGGAAGGCGATCCGGTGCATTTCCGGCGCCAGCGCGACATTCTCCTGACACTGCAGGAAAGAACGAGCCGGCTGATGCTGACCCGTCGTCTTCCCGGCAAAGATTCCGCCCTCACCGCTCGCGCCATCCTGGCAGAACCGGGCGGCTTGCCGGCGGAGGCGCGCCGGACCATCACCCGCGACAACGGCGGCGAGTTCGCACGCCACGAGACGGTCAGGAAGCGTATCGGCCTCACGGCCTACTTCTGCGATCCTCACAGCCCCTGGCAACGCGGCGGCATCGAGAACGCCAACGGGCGCCTTCGCCGCGGGTTGCCCCGCAAGACCAACCTCGGACGCTACGCCGATGCCGATATCGACGATGTGATCTGGAACCTCAACGCCACGCCCCGAAACTGCCTCGGCTACCGAACGCCGATCGAGGCATTCGCACGAAACCTCGGTGTCGCACTCGAAATGTGAATCCAGCCACGACTGTTTTCATCTTGACTCAACATTCTCAAAGTTCGGCGCCTCCGGCAAAACCGGCGCGAATCACTGGAAACGAGAGTGAAAGTAGTGTAGGGTTAGTTATATCGGCGGGGCGATTCCTGTACTGTGGAGAGATCAATGTGAACAGCTAATCTCTACCCCATATCAGAGTCTTAAGATACCACCGGCGCCCCAAATATCGCGTCTGGTGAAGAGTTCGGGTTAGTGTGGTGTGAACGACAAAAAAAGGGAGGGTTCCATGAGGCAAATCCTGTTCTCTGGGGTGATGCTGGTGGTGTCGGCCATCATTGCTTATGCTGAAGGCCGAGTGGTTCCTCAAGATGAAGAAGGCCGAGTGATTCCTCGAGATATCGTCCTAGAAATTGTAGAGCTAGTACGAAGCCATAACTGCATTGAAGATTGTATACATAAGAAATTCCATT
Organism: Alphaproteobacteria bacterium; assembly: GCA_003695135.1. Classification (GTDB taxonomy): domain Bacteria; phylum Pseudomonadota; class Alphaproteobacteria; order Rhodobacterales; family Rhodobacteraceae; genus J013. The sequence continues at coordinate 1,900 of RFIR01000471.1, forward strand.
ATCGCCGAGTAGAGTTGTCTAGTGACGTTGATATTGGAGAACGTAGTGCATATCAAATAACAGATCATAGAGATTTATGTGGATCAGCAGGTTGCCCTGCTGCTATAATAGCAATAGGAAAGAATGATGTACACTACTTAATAGATGGTCCCTTGGGCGTGAATCTAGCCTACATTGAGCCCCGACCATTATCCTCAGAAACCCTTGTATCAACACTCGGAGAAATTCCATCTACTGAAACATACTATGAGACTGAAAACGTGCCAAGATATTCGACGGGGCCATTGTGCAAGGAGGCCCGTAACCCCCTCAGCACACGAGACATGCAGAGTATTTTCTGGGGATCCAAACTCATAGGAATTAGCATAAAGGGAAAATCGTGGACTGAGTATCTATTAGCAGGAGGTCTACAGGAAGGAGGTGATATTTCAAATACTATTTTTGTAAACTCAAGTGGAAAAGAGTTTATCGGCGTATATACTATCAGAGATGAGATGATTTGCTTTAGCTACGGGAAGGTTTCCACATGGCGCTGTAAAAAAGTATCGAGATGTCATAGTGGCGAAGGAGAATTTGTCGTTTATGATCTCGAGGGTAATCAGACATCTATTATTAAAGATGTTGAGCCCGAGGGCGCGGCACTTTACCACTACCGGCGCTGGGACATTTTGTCTTCGCAACAGCATCTTGTTGTTCCGCCCAGGGACAGAAACCAGTATACGCAAGATTTGCCAACGAATACCGAGACGGTAGTGTCGAAAGCGGAGGCGGTTTCACCGCCTGAAAATTGCTCAGGCATTGAGAACGATGTCGCCCGGCTCAAGTGCTATGACCGAAAGGCCAGGACTCCCGCAACTGATACGAAGTCGCTCGATCGAGCGAGCGTAGCGGCCCTGATCTTGGCTTCCCCCAGCATGCAGGAGCGACGGCGCAATATCCATTTGACCACCGTTGCATTCAAAGAGGGTATTCGCCAGAGATGGTACACCCCTAACGGGGCCTGGAAGCTGTATCCTTCGCCTTCAGTAGCATCGATAATTTCGGGTGGTCTGCCTGGTGGAAAACTGATTTACCTTACGCCTCAGGCGGCTCAAGATGTGAGCATTACGGTCAACGTTACGGGTATAACGCAACCACAAGCGAACACAGCCATCGCTGATTTCAATTGGGACTACTCACAACTCCCGAATTTGTTTGAAGCCGGGGTTCGCCGTGGAACAAATGGGCGGGCCGTATTGCTGCTGTACGACGATGGGTGGCGCGTGGATAGTGTTATATCCGCCATCGGCCCAGACAAGTGCTCGCCGGAGGCAGATCGTCGTAACTCCCAAGGTATGGCGTTCTTCCTCGGCGGAGGTTGTTGAGAGCCTGACTCGAAACTCTAGCCGACATAACAGTGCCTTGCGAGGTGCCTGGTGGTGAGGCGGATATGGGCGATGTTGATCCACGCCTCGCTTGAGGCAATGGATTGTTCCCAATCCTTTGCCAAGCGGCGGCATCGGCCAAGCCAGGCGAATGTTCGCTCGACGACCCATCTGCGAGGCAGGACCTCGAAGCCATTGGCGGTGTCGGAGCGCTTGACAATCTCGATTGTCCATTCGCCTGCCGGGGCAGCGACTGGCAGCCCGTGCTTGCCATGTAGAGCAGCGCATTCAGCACTTCGCGCAGATCGGTGGTGCGCGGCCGGCCGAGCCGGCGCGGCGGCGGCAGGAACGGCGCTATCAGCCGCCATTCGCGATCTGTCAGGTCGCTTGCATAGCGGGACGATTTGCGCCGATACTCCTCTCGGGCGGTTTTGGTCCAGGGCATGCGTGGCTCCGTTCGGTTAGGCAAACGGACTGAATCACAAGCCACTGAAACCGCTCAACTCTTTTCGGGCCGGGCTCTGAGATGCCCCGTCGCGCCGGGGTTCTGCAGGGGTCTCTTCTAATCACTTTATGCGCGCGCAACCATGATCCCTGCAAAATCTTGTCCTTTTCGAGCATCCGCCTGCAGCCATGAATGACAGGGGTATTCCAATCATTGCACATGGGCTAGGATGTTCGCCTGGCTGAACGGCGCATTCGACTTCAGCTCAGCGTAACGCGCCCGGCGGCGCCGGGCGAGGCCTGCCTTGATGGCATCTCTTCAACTCGAACCGAATCCGGATGGGATCCACGTGTGTCGCCTGTACCCCTAGCCGCCCCGCGGATGCGCCTTGCGGTAGACCTCCATCAGCCGGGTCTGGTCGACGCCGGTATAGATCTGCGTCGTCGACAGCGAGGCATGGCCCAAGAGCGTCTGGATCGCGCGCAAATCGCCGCCCGCCTCCATCAGATGGGTGGCGAAGGAATGGCGCAGCGCATGGGGGGTGGCGCTGTCGGGCAGGCCGAGCTGCATGCGGCAATCGGCCATCAGCTTCTGAACGATGCGCGGATTGAGCGGCCCGCCGCGCGCGCCGAGGAACAGCGCCCCCTGCGGGCCGGGATCGTAGGGGCAGCGGGCGACATAGTCGGCCACCGCCGCCGCGGCCACCGGCAGCACCGGCAGCACCCGCTCGCGCCGGCCCTTGCCGGTGACCCGCAGCGTGGCGCCCAGCGGATGGGCGGCGCGGGCCAGGCCCAGCGCCTCGGATATGCGCAGCCCGCAGGCATAGATCAGCGTCAGCACCGCCACGTCGCGCGCCGCGATCCAGGGCTCGGGATGCTGCAGCGCCGCCCGATCCAGGATCGCGCGCACGCCGCGCTCGTCCACCGGCCGCGGCAGGCGCGGCTTGCGCCGCGGCGCACGGGCGGCGAGCACGGCGGGCGCCTCGATGCCCTCATGCTCGCCCAGCCAGCGGTGAAAGCTGCGCACGGCCGACAGCGCGCGCGCCAGCGAGCGCGCCGACAGCCCGCCGCGCCGCGCCTCGGCCATCCAGGCGCGCAGATCGGCGGCGGTGACCCGGGCCAGATCGGCCGGGGCGGGCGGCCCGCCCCAATGGGTGGCCAGAAAGGCCAGATAGCGGCTGACATCGCGGCGATAGGCGGTGATGGTATGGGGGCTGGCGCCGCGCAGCGCCGCCGCTCCCTCCAGCCACCGGGTCAGAAGCGATGCCGTGGCATCGGTCAGCCCGGTCAGGCCAGCCAGCGGCCCAGTACCCGTTCGAACACCCCGCCGAAGAAGCGCAGGAGATCGGTGCCCTGATCGGGGCTGAAACGATGCGGATCCTCGGCGCCGAACAGCAGCACGCCCGGCCGCCGCCCGCGCCCGAGATCGAGCCGCATCAGCGCCTCGGAGCGGATCCAGCGCGCATCGTCGCCATAGACCAGCGCGCCGTCGGCAAGGCTCTGGCGCAGAAGGATGGTGCGGCGCTGCGGCGCCTCCGGGTGCTCGCCGAAATAGGCATCCACCCCGCCCGGCGCCAGCGACACCACCAGATCGTGCAGATCGCCGGTCGGACCCACGGCGCTACCCGGCGGCAGGGCATCGGTCTCCAGCCCGATGCGCACCACGTCGATCGACAACAGCCCCGGCAGGTCCCAGCCGACCACGCGCAGGAAACCGTCGAACTCCACAGGCTCGAGCAGGTTGAGCACCGCCCGGTGCACCTGGTTGGTGCCGGCCAGGTTTTCATAGGCGGCGGCGATGACCGAACGGTGGGTATGTTCCAGCCGGTCCAGCCGGTCTTCCAGCCGGTCGACAAGGGCGCCGCGCAGATCGACCACATTGCGGCCGAGCGACCCGCCCCCGGCGGAAATCAGGGCTTTCATGATGTCGCGATCATCCAGAACCGCGTCTGGATCACGCAGGATCTGGGACTTCAAATCGGCGACGGCTTCGGAACTGGGACTCATGGCAAACACTCGCGAATCACATAAACACACATCCTTACAGTACCATCAGGCAATTTTTTGTCCAGTTTTCGCCCAGTCCCGCAGGAAGGCGTCGAGTCCGCGATCGGTCAGCGGATGCTTGACCAGCCCCTTCAGCACCGCCGGCGGCACGGTGACGATGTCGGCACCGATCTTGGCGCATTCGCTGACATGGTTGGCGCTGCGGATCGAGGCGGCGAGCACCTCGGTCTCGAAACGGTAATTGTCGTAGATCTGGCGGATATCGGCGATCAGCTGCAGCCCGTCCAGGTTGATATCGTCGAGCCGGCCGATAAAAGGCGATATGAAGGCGGCACCGGCCTTGGCCGCCAGAAGCGCCTGATTGGCCGAGAAACAGAGCGTGACATTGACCATCTTGCCCTCGCCGCTCAGCGCCCGGCAGGCTTTCAGCCCCTCCCAGGTCAGCGGCACCTTGACCGCGATGTTGGGCGCGATCCCGGCCAGCCGCCGGCCCTGCTCGATCATCTCGCCGGCCTCCAGCGCGGTGACCTCGGCGCTGACCGGGCCCGAGACCAGATCGCAGATCTCGCGCGTGACCTCGATGATGTCGCGCCCCGACTTGAGGATCAGCGAGGGGTTGGTGGTGACCCCGTCGACGATCCCGATTTCGGCCAGCTCGGCGATCAGATCGATTTCTGCCGAGTCGACGAAGAACTTCATCGCACCGCTCTCCCGTGACCTGCAAGGACATGCCGTCCGCGCTGCTTTGACGCAAACCGGCAACGGGTGCAAGCCTTTCACCCCCGGGCGCATGTCTCGATGAGCGATGGCGACGCCTTTGCAACAGGTGCCACGGTCGCGGTGCTGACCACCGAGCCGCTCGACCGGCTGCTCGATTACCGGGTGGCCGATGACGGGGTGCGGCCGGGCAGCTTCGTGGTGGTTCCGCTCGGGCCCCGCCTTGTGATGGGGGTGGTGTGGGGACCGGGACGGGGCGACTGGGATCCGGCGAAGATCCGCGAGGTGGAGGCGGTGCTGCCGCTTCCGCCGATGCCCGAGGCGATGCGGCAATTCCTGCAGCGCGCCGCCGACTACACGCTCACCCCGCTGCATGCCATGCTGAGGCTGGCCACCCGCGCCCCCGATCTGGTCAGGCCGCCCGGTCATCGCTGGCTGCTGCGGCTGGGTGCCGGCACGCCCGACCGGATGACGGCGGCGCGCGCCCGGGTGCTCGCCGTGCTCGAGGACCATGGCGGGCTGCCCTTCGCGCCGGGCGATCTCGCCGCCGCCGCCGGGGTCGGGACCGGCGTGCTGAAGGGGCTGGAGGCGCAAGGCGTGCTCGAGCGGGTATCGGCCCCGCGCGACGCGCCCTTTGCCCGGCTCGACCCCGCTTTGCCGGGCAAGACGCTGACGGCCGAGCAGGCGGCCGCGGCGGCGGCGCTGCGCGAGGCGGCGGCGGGCGGCTATTCGACCACGCTGCTCAACGGCGTGACCGGGTCGGGCAAGACCGAGGTCTATCTGGAGGCGGTGGCCGAATGCCTCTCGCACGGACGGCAGGCGCTGGTGCTGTTGCCCGAGATTGCGCTGACCGTCGATTTCCTCGCCCGGGTCGAGGCGCGGTTCGGCGCGCGGCCGGCCGAATGGCATTCCGGCCTGACCGGGGCCGAGCGGCGGCGGGTCTGGCGCGGGGTGGCCGAGGGCGCGGCGCGGCTGGTGATCGGCGCCCGCTCGGCACTGTTCCTGCCCTTTGCCGAGCTGGGGCTGATCGTGGTCGATGAAGAACATGACGGCGCCTACAAGCAGGAGGATGGCGCGCGCTATCACGCGCGCGACATGGCCGTGCTGCGGGCATCGATCGCCGGTGCGGCGGTGGTGCTGGCCTCGGCCACCCCGTCTCTGGAAAGCTGGGCCAATGCCGAGGCGGGCAAGTACCGCCGGCTCGACCTGCCGCACCGATTCGGCGCCGCCGGCCTGCCGCAGATGCGGGCGATCGACATGCGCAGCGAACGCCTCGCCGCGGGCCGCTGGCTGTCGCCGACGCTGGAACGGGCGGTGGCCGACCGGCTGGCGGCCGGGGAACAGGCGCTCCTGTTCCTCAACCGCCGCGGCTACGCGCCCCTCACCCTCTGCCGGGCCTGCGGACACCAGATCGGCTGCCGGCACTGCGATGCGCGGATGGTCGAGCACCGGTTCCGCCGCATCCTGATGTGCCATCAATGCGGGGCGAGCCAGCCGATCCCCGAGACCTGCCCCGAATGCGGGGCCGAGGACCGGCTGGCCGCCATCGGTCCCGGGGTGGAGCGGCTGGGCGAGGAGGTGGCCGAGCGCTTTCCCGATGCGTCGGTGGCGCTGCTCTCCTCCGACCTCGCCGGTACCGCGCGCGAGCTCAAGGCGCGCATCGACGAGATCGCCGGCGGCGCGGCCGACATCATCATCGGCACCCAGCTGGTGGCCAAGGGGCACAATTTCCCGCTGCTGACGCTGGTCGGCGTGATCGATGCCGATCTCGGCCTTCAGGGCGGCGATCTGCGCGCGGCCGAGAAGACCTTCCAGCTGATCCGGCAGGTCTCGGGCCGGGCCGGACGGGCCGACCGGCCGGGGCTGGCGCTGATCCAGACCCATCAGCCGGACCATCCGGTGATCCGCGCCATCCTCTCGGGCGATCAGGAGGCGTTCTGGCGCGCCGAGGCGGCCGCGCGGCATCAGGCCGGGGCCCCGCCCTATGGGCGCATGGCCGGGGTGGTGGTCTCGGCGCCGGAGGAAGCGCGCGCCTTCGCGGTCGCGCGCGAACTCGCCCGCCGGGCCGAGCCGCTGCGCGCGGTGGGCGCGCAGCTTTTCGGCCCTGCCCCGGCGCCGATCGCGCGCATCCGCGGCCGCACCCGGCTGCGGCTTCTGATCAAGGCGCCCAAGGGCGCGGCGATCCAGCCCGCCCTGCGCGCATGGCGCGACAGCGTCAAGCTGCCCGCCGGGGTGCGGGTGACCATCGATATCGACCCGCAGAGCTTCTATTGAGCGCGTCCGTCGATGGCTGGCGCCAGAACCTTCTGGCGCGCCCGGACGCCACGAAACCGTGGGGTCATGCGCGTGTTTCCCGTCTTCACCCTTGACTGCGGAATATCGATTGGGAGAGACCCCTGCGAAACTCCAGCGGCCAGACCCGGGCGCTGCGCCCGGGCGGAGGCGAAATGCGGCGCCGGCGGCGATTACACATGATTTTCACCTGCTTAAGAAAATATTGACTGGAAAATTATCTTATAGAGACCCTTGCAAAACCCGGATGCAGACAGGCATCCTGAATGTACCAGTTTTCAAACCAATCAAATCTGCGCGCGCGTAAAGTAATTAAAAAAATAAATTTGCAATCAATATTTCACAATCAACAGTGAAAATAAGAAAATCGTATGTAGCGCCGCATTTCGCGGCGCCCGCGCGGAACGCTCGGGTCTGGCTGGTCGAGTTTTGCGGAAGTCTCGGGGAACTATCTTATAGATACCCCTGCGAAACCCCACCGGCTGGACCCTGTTACTTCTCCTGGGCGCCGCAAAATGTGGCGCCGATCATGTCGTGATTATTTTGACTGTTGATTGTCAAATATTGATTGGGTAATTATTTTCCGATTACTTTTACGTGCGCGCGATCATGATGACTGGAGACCGGGCCGATTCGGCTTGCATTCATGCCGGAGGTTTGCAGAGGGCTCTTATAGAGAGCCCTGCAAAACTCCGCTGGCCAGATCCGGGCGCTGCGCTCGGGCGCCGCGAAATGCGGCGCCGGTGAAGTTTGTTCTTGGTTTTCACCTATTTGGTAAATATTGATTGGAGAATTATTTTATAATTACTTTACGCGCGCGCAGTACACATTGGCAGAAAACGCGTCTCTCCTGGGATGCCCCCTCGCGCGGGAGTTTTGCTGGGGTCTCTTCAAAACATTTTACGCGTGCACGATCTTGATGTCCGGAAACCGGGCCGATTCAGCGGTTTGCATTCATGCCTGCGTTTTGCAGGGGTCTCTCCCAATCAAAGCCAGGAAGCCATCCTCGCACGAACAAAGTGCGAAAGATCTTTGACAGTATCAGGCCCGGTCCACCTGCCGCGCAGCGAAGGTCCGATCCGCGGCATGTCCCTGCGTTTCACCTCCTGCCCCGCATCAGCGGGCATGGGCGCGGAAACCGGTCTCCACCGGCCCGCATCCCCGGGACCGGTGCAGGCTCTACCGCACCGCGCGGTGGTCATGGCCGGTCTCGATCAGCGACTTGACGAGATCGAGCTCGAAGGCATGGGCGCGGATCAGCCGGCCCCAGCGTTCGTCATCCATCTCCGCCGAGCGCAGCGCGGTCAGGATCAGCGTGGCGCAATCGGCGCCATGCCCGGTCACCCGGCCCGGCACGATGCGGGCGAAGATGCGCGGGGCCAGCGCCTGCGGCGTGGCGCCGAGATGGTAGTCGATCAGCAGCGCATCGGCATCGGCGGCGATGCGCAGCCAGATGCGCGCGCCGTCCTGCAGCGCCCGCCCCTCGATCAGCCCGTCGGGATGCCGGGTCGTGGACCAGGTTCCGAAGGACCACAAGTCCAGCCGGCCGGGATCGGCGAGAAAGGCGAATACCGTCTCGGCCGGGGCCTCGATCCGCACGGCCGCCATGTCCGCGATCATGCGCGCCTCCTCACACCGAGACCCTGGCGAATCGCGGCTCGCGCCAGATGCCGCTTTCCAGCACCTGCCGCAGCCGGGCCACCGCGCGCCAGATGTCGTGATAGCCAAGCGCCAGCGGGCCGAGCCCGAAACGCAGCACGTCGGGCTTGCGGAACGAGCCGACCACCCCGGCCTCCAGC
>RFIR01000472.1 GCA_003695135.1 Alphaproteobacteria bacterium
CCGCCCGCGCCCCAGGCTTGCGTCTCGCGGCGTGACAGGACCCGCTCGCCCCGTTGCAGGATCGCCGGAACCTCGTCGTGACGGAGCCCGGCCCATCCGCCCGAATGCATCCGGGGTGCCCCGGCGAAGGCCATGGCTGGGACCATGCGCGACGGCGCTGGCCCGCCGACCACACCGCCCGCGTGCAGGACGTTCGCAAGGAGCCCGCCCGCGCCGCCGAGGATGCCACCGAGGGCGCTGGCGATGGGGCCGAGGATGAACCGCCGGGCGGCGAGCCGCGCCAGATCGGCGATCAGCGAAGTCACAAGATCACGGAAATCCAGCTTGCCGGACTTCGCGAATTCCGCGACAGCATCCTCGGCGCTGCGGAAGGCGCCCACGAGGGACTGGCCGATATCGGCGCCGATGTCGCGGGCATTGCTGGCATAGCCCGCGAGCGTCGCGGTCACCGCCGCCCAGCCCGTTGCGGCCTGCTCCGCGCCGTCGGCATTGGCGGCTCCCGCAGCCCGGCCCGCCTGACCGGCGGCATCCAGCGCTTCCGTCACCCGGTCGGCAGCTTCTGTCGCCTGGTCGAGCGCATCCGCACCGTCCTCGCCGCTTGCGCGCATCGCGGCCCGGAGCGCGTCCACCGCCTCGCGCACGCCGTCGAAGGCATGGGCGCGGGCGTCGGCGGAGCGGGAACGCAGCGCATCGGCCTGGTGGCCGGCATTGCTCGCGGCGTGGTCGAGATAGGAGGCATAGCTCTGCGCCCCGAAAACGTCGATCCGGGCATCGACCCCGATGCGCTCGGAGACCGCGTTGAAGGTCCGCCCGATCTGAGCGAGGAAGTCGGCCCATTTCGAGGAAAGGAAAGCCATGAGCCGCAGCCAGATCGCCTCGATGTCCGCCCGCATGGCGCGGAAATCATCGACGAAGGACATGACGGTGACCTTGATCCCGTCCCACACCGCCTTCGCGACATTGCCCATGAGTTCCAGCGCTTCGCCAAAGCCGCCGGCGCCGCGCACGAGCTGCGTGAACTGGTAGATGAGCTCGCCCGCACCGACGATCAGGGCGCCGATGCCGGTGCGGATGAGCGCGACGCGCAGGACCACGAGCGCAGTGGCGAGACCACGCACGGAGAGCGCGGCAGCGGCCAGCCCGGCAACCCACCGGCTTGCGAGGAAACCCGCAAAGGTCGCGGCATAGGTGGTCAGGCGACCGATATTGTCGAATAGTCCGGTGATGGCTTGGCCAAGCGGCCCGGTGCGGCTCGCAACCACGGCCATGGCATCGGCCACGGCCTCCAGCGCGGGCGCTGCGGCGACGGCGAGCTGGTTCGACAGACCACGCCAGATCAGCCCCAGCCGCGAGATGGCGTCATTGGTGCGCTCGATCTGGTCGGCGTCCGTCTCCGAAACCACAACCCCGAAGGCGCGCACGTCTTCTGTCGCCTGCCGCAGCGTGGCCGTGTCGATCCGGCTCATGGCGATGGAGCCGTCCTCGCCGAAGAGCTGGCCCGCGACGGCGGCGCGCTCCGCAACCGGCACGAAGTCCTCGATCGCCGCGTTGATCGCGCCCACGCGCTCGTCGAGCGGGAGGGCCAGCAGGTCGGCGGCCGAGAGCCCCAGCCGTTCCAGCGCCTGCGCTGCCGGGCCGCCACCGGCCGCGGCCTGGCTCAGCCGCCGCTTCAGATCCTTGGTCGCCTGCTCGATGCCGGACATCGACACGCCCGCGAGTTCACCCGCGCGTTCCAACGTCTGGATCGAGGCGACGGTGGTGCCGAGAGACTGCGCCAGCTTGGCCTGCGCATCGACCGTCTGGAGCCCGGAACGCACCATGGCGACACCGGCCGCCGTGGCCGCGGCGACGGCGGCGGCGGCGGCCACCCGCACGCGTCGCGCAAAGCCCGTGAGCCTTGCGTTGGCCGCTTCCTTTTCTCGGCTCAAACGCCCGAAGCCACGGGCACCGGCTTCACCGACTCCCTCCAGCTCGGCGCGCACCTTCCTGCCGCCGACCGCCGCGAGGCGGACGGACACGCGCTTCTCAGCCATCGGAACGTTCCATCTGTTCGTTGAGCTTGGTCACCATCACCGCTTCGATGATCGGCAACAGTTCGGCCGTGGCTGCGGGCGGTACGCCGAGCGCTTCACTGAGCGCCAGCGCGGCCGACATGTCCCAGCCGATCACCGCGCCGGGCAGCGCGCGGAGCTGGCCACCGAGCCTGCCGACAAGATCCCAGACCTGCCAGCCTTCATGCGTCAGCGGCCGGTTCAGGCGCGCCGGACAGTCCGGGCATGGCCCTTTGCAGCCCTCGCAGTATCGCTCGCCCCCGCCGAAGACCCAGTCGGCAAGGGCGCGGAGACGTTTTTTTCCTGCTCCAGCAGCAGGCCCTTGGAAACGTAAGCGAGCTGGAAGGCCTCGAAGATCGGCCAGATGTCGAGCAGCGCCTCGATGGCCTCGGGGCTCGGCTCGATCGGGTTACCGTCGGAATCGCCCACGCCTTCCCAAGCAAGCACCGCATTGCGGGCCAGTGCCTTGGCAAAGGCAACGGCGCGTTCCTCGTCGGAGGCCTCCTCGGGCACCGCCTCGACCGCCGGATCGCTGCGCGTCGCCACCATCAGCGCGGTGGTCAACGGGCGCAGTTGCACCCGGACGCCGTGCGCCAGCTCGTGCCAGCGCGGTTCGTTGGTGAGATCGAGGTTCAGCATGGTCAGTAACTCGCAACAGTATTCTTGAGGATGATTGTGCACATCTGCCCCGCCACGGAGTCGTACGCCGCCTGCCAGTCGAAGCTCGCCTGGATGCCCTGCGGCCCCTGGATTTCCACTCGGGGGCGCGGCAGGTAGACGGCATGGGCGGTGATCGTCAGGCTGACATTGGCCGAGATCACCCAAGAAAACTCCAGCGACGCCGCCGTCCCGTTCAGCGCCTGGTCCATCAGCGTCGTATCAGCAAAGCGCACGTCGATCTTGCCGGTGAGCGCCGCGATGGACGGGTCCGCCCCGTCGATGCGGCCATCGCTCCGGATGGTCTCGATGCGCTCGACATTGTTGGCATAGGTCAGGTCCGCCGAGACGATATTGCCAAGCGCCGTGCCGTTTCTTTTGATCGCCCCGTTGAAGTGGCCGAAGCGTTGCAGGGCATAACCCGTGGGCGTGCCGGCCGCGGTCGCGGTGGCGACGTTCTCGCCCTGAGCCACCAGCTTGACATCCGCCGTCAGCAGCCCCGCGCGCTGCATGGCGATGCTCATCTGATCCAGCACGCAGCCAGTATACATGGCAAAGCGCGGGATCTCCGGCATCGCCACCTCGACGGCCATGCTGGGGAGCGACCACGATCCCGACTTGAAGGTATGGGTCTTGTTCGTGGTCCCCGTGGTGGTGGGAGCGCCAAACGCGGCCTTCAGCCAGAAACCGAAGGCCTCGGCATCGAGCGGGACGGTGATGTCGCCATCGGCCGTCACCGCGTCCTTCAAGGGGGCGAGCGGGTCGCGGCCGTAGCCGAGAAGCTCGGACGCGAGCAGCGGCTGCTCGGCCCCCAATGAGGCGCTGGCGAAGGGCATCTGCATGAAGCCCGTGGCCGGGGCCGTGCCATAGGTGGTCTCGAACGCGGCCGCGAGCTGCGACCGCGCCCCTTGGGCGCGTGCCATGGTAATCTCCTAAGGTTGTTGCGGTCAGGCCAAGGGATCGGCCGTGGTGTAGTGAAGGACGACCGGGATCACCGCCGCCTTCAGGCTCGCCGCGCCCTCGACGGCCAGATCGACGGGGCGCGGTGCTTCCGCCTCGACCCAGTCGCACAGGCCGCCCAATGTCCGGTCAGCGGCGAGGGTGGCGCCGATGCCGGCACAGAGCGTGTCGAAATCGGCATCACGGTCCGCGCCCTGCACGACAGCCTCGATCTCGGCGCGGTGCTGGTAATGGTAGGCGAGCGGCGACAGCGTGATCTCCGGGTCCCCCGGCTCGCCGTCGCGGAGGATCAGCAGGCCCCCGGCCGGCACGCGTTCCGGCAGCAGATCACCGCGCAGGACGGTGGCAGGTACTGTTTGCACGGCGGCAAGCAGGGCCTGCAGGATGGTTTCTCGGGTGGACAGCATGGTTTCCGCACGGGACCTTTCATTCGGCAAATGATCGTGCTAGGTATTACCTATAGATACTAAAGAGGACTCTTCACATGGGTGCCATCAGACCAATCGCCGTCAAGCTCGACCAGGACTTGCGCGACCGCCTGCAGCATCTGGCCGAGGCGCGCGACCGTTCGACCCATTGGTTGTTGCGCAAAGCGATCGAGCAGTTCGTCGAGCAAGAGGAAAAACGCGAGGCGCTGCGCCAGGATGCCCTCAGGGCCTGGGCCGAATACCAGGAGACCGGCCTTCACGTTACCCATGACGAGGCCGATGCCTGGCTCGCGCGGCTGGAAGCGGGCGAAGCGGCAAAGGCTCCTGAATGCCACGAGTGATCTGGACGCCTGCCGCGCTTGGCGACGTTGAACGGCTGCACGATTTTCTCAAGGACAAGAACCCGCTGGCCGCGCGCCGGGCCGTGCGTGCGATCCGCGAGGGCCTGAACGTGCTGGCCGACCAGCCGCAGGTCGGTCGCCCGGTCGAGAACATGGAGCCGGAATTCCGCGAATGGCTGATCAGCTTTGGCGACAGCGGCTATGTCGCGCTCTATCATTTCGATGGCGAGGACGTCGTCATCCTTGCCGTTCGGCATCAGCGGGAGGTCAAGTATTGAGGGGCACTTTTTTGAAGGATGACTTCCCGACAAAAAAGTCTTTGCGCCCCTGCCTAGTTCCGACGCAATGCCGAAACGGCAACTGACGTTCCCAAGCCGATAAAGGCCGCTCCGATAACTGCCGAAATCCGCCTTTTCCATGACGCGAAGAGTCTCATCGCGGGGTGGGTCGAAAAAACCATTGCTGTAACGGTATGCAATACAACACCAAGCATGCCACTCAGCAGGATGATCAGGATCAGGAACGAAATCGGGGCCGCTTCAGGGATGAACGTCGTCATGATCGACCCGAAAAACAATGCAGCCTTGGGATTGGTCATGCTGATGATAAACCCGCTGCGAAAGGAGCTGGCAACGGATCGTATCTGCTGAACCGAAAGTGCAACGTCATTTTCCTTGGCCAGACCGGTTTTCAGGTTCCTCACGCCGAGCCAGATCAGATAGACGGCTCCGGCCAGTTTGAGAAAGAGCACGGCTGTGGGGAACAGTTCGAATAGAACAGCAACGCCCAGAACGGCGAACAGCGTTCAGACGAAGGCAGCGCATGCCAGGCCGAGACCAGTTGCAATGCCGTGCTTGCGTCCGTGTTCCAAAGAAGCGCTTGCGACCGCGATCATGTTCGGGCCGGGTGTAAGCCAGGCGATGACATTCACCAGAACGATCGCCCCAAGCGCAGCGATTAAATCCATCCGATGTTTCCTTTCACAACGGCGCGAGCATATCCGAAAAACATTGGAGACAGCAATTACGGCCTTTGTCTATCCTTGAATTCAGTCATTTTCCGAACACATGCCACCTGGACACCCGCAAGAACCTATCGGATCGAGGCGATGTGTGATTCAGTGGCGGCACGGAGGTGCGGTCATGAATCCCAGCAATCTGTTCGGCCTTTCTGATCACCTTGAGGCTCTCAGCAAGCACGGCGATCCGCTCGAGGTTCTCGATGTCACGGTAGACTTCGAGTATTTCCGGGGCTGGC
>RFIR01000072.1 GCA_003695135.1 Alphaproteobacteria bacterium
GACATTGCCCATCGACACGATGTAGCAGCCGTGATTGTTCATCAGCGGCGGCATCGGCCAGTTGGGTATGCGCATCTGCCCCGCCGCGCCCAGCACCAGGAACCGGTCCTCGACCACGGGGGTGTTGAGTGGCGCGCCCTTCTCCTTCCAGTCCGGGATCAGCGCGTTCAGCCCCACCGGGTCGAGCACGGCGCCGGAAAGGATGTGGGCGCCGATCTCGGAGCCCTTTTCCAGAAGCACCACCGAAAGCTCCGGCTCGATCTGCTTGAGGCGGATGGCGGCAGAAAGCCCGGCGGGCCCGCCGCCGACGATCACCACATCGTAGTCCATGGATTCGCGGGCGATCTCGGTCATGCTCGGTCCCCTCCAATGCTGCCCGGCCGGCCGGTCACATGGCGCCAGCGGCGGCCGGGCGGCACATTGTCAAAGCGTCCACGGGCTTGCAAGCCATACCGACGGCGCGGCGCGGGGGACATGCGCCCGCGCCCCCGCCCGCGTTCAGTAGACCGGCCGCGCCTCGACGCTGGAGAGATCGGCGGGCAGCTTCAGCACCCGGAAGCCGGAGGTGGTGGCGATGATCCCGCCATCGGGGGCCTCGGCGAACCCGACCACATATTCCGGCCAGCCCGGCAACCGGTCGAGCTTGACCTTGCGCGCCGTCGCCACCTCGAGGCCCTTGGCGGTGATCTCGGCCAGCGAGCCGGAGACGATGGTCGTGCCGTCCGAGCTCAGCATCGCCCCGTAATGCGACCGCGCCCCGGTATCGATCAGCTCCGGCTCGCCATCGGGTCCGATTCGCGCCGATCCCAGCCCGATGGTCAGCACGAAGCTGTCATCGCCGCGCACCGCCAGCTCGCGCACGCCGCCGGCCGAGTACCAGCTGTCGGTATCAACCACGCTGCCGGCCTGGACGTCGATCAGCACGAT
Source organism: Alphaproteobacteria bacterium (assembly GCA_003695135.1). Lineage (GTDB taxonomy): Bacteria > Pseudomonadota > Alphaproteobacteria > Rhodobacterales > Rhodobacteraceae > J013. The sequence continues at coordinate 928 of RFIR01000072.1, forward strand.
GCGGGCGCCGCGCTGGTCGTGCTGCTGGCGGAACAGTTCGCGCTCGATCCCCTTCAGGTCGCTGGATGGCCGCTGGCGCTCTTCGGAGGGGCGCTTCTCGCCGGCGCCGAGGATGGCGATGCGCATGCCGTCGGGGCGCACCCCGATCGCCTCGCTGCGCATGTCACCAAGCTCGTAGCTGGCCTTGACCTCGCCCGTCGAGGCGTCGGCCACCTCCAGAAACGCGCTTCGGCCGCGCCGCAGGGTATAGACGACCCAGTTGGCCTGCGCGGCCAGCGCCGAATCCATGGTGTTCCTGACCCGCCAGACCTCGGCAAAACTGTCGGGATCATGCGCGCTGACATCGCCGGAGGTGTCGCGCATCAGCACCAGACCGTCCTTCGTGTGGCCCAGCCAGACCGGGGTCGTGCCAAGCCAGTAGCGCTGCGTGACCTCCAGGCTCGCCGCGTCGATGGTGAACAGGACCCGGCTGTCGCCGGCCGTCAGTATGGTGGTCCCGTCGGGGCTGACGGACAGCGCGCCAAGCCCGTTTGGCGGGGTGTCGGCGACGGCCGCGGAACCGATGAGGGCCAGGGCACCGAGGGTTGCAATGAATCTGGGCATGGATCCTCCGCTTGCTGGAGCAGGAACATATTCGCATCAGCCCCAGGTCGGCGGACTGATCCGGCGCGTAGACCCTGACAGCCTGCCACGGGTTGCGCGGCCGCGAAAGGCTTGAATTGCGCGTGCACATGCGCTTGATAGCCGGTCTTGCAGATCGAATCGGTGCTTCCTATTGTCGGCTGCCGGGGCGTACAGCCGACGGGGTGGATGTGGCCGACAGGACCGAAGGAGCTGCGGACGATGTCCGGGGGTGCAGATTCGGTTCGATCGTTCGGGGCGGGCGTGCCGGCCTTGCGGGCACGGGTTCGGGAGCATCCACAACAGCAGTCAGTGACCGGAGTGGTCGATGGAGAAGATTCCTCTCACAGCACGCGGCTTCGCCGATCTCGATGCCGAGCTGAAGAAGCTCAAGACCGAGGAGCGTCCGGCGGTGATCCGGGCGATTGCCGAGGCGCGCGAGCATGGCGATCTGTCCGAGAATGCCGAATACCATGCGGCGCGCGAGCGGCAGGGGTTCATCGAGGGACGGATCAAGGAGCTGGAAACGGTCATCGGCCGGGCCAGGATCATCGACGTGGCCAGCCTGTCGGGCGGGGTCAAGTTCGGCGCGACCGTGGAACTGGTCGATGAAGAGACCGACGAGAGGAAGAGCTTCCAGATCGTCGGCGAATATGAGGCCGATCTCGAGGCGGGACGGATCAGCATGAAGTCGCCGCTGGCCCGCGCGCTGATCGGTCGGGAGGAGGGCGACAGCGTCGAGGTGCACACACCGGGCGGCACGCGCTGCTACGAGATCGTCGCAGTCAGGTTCGTCTAGGCATCGCCGTGCGCGTGCGGGGCAAAGCCGGTTTCCTGCAGGGGCTCATGCCGGCGCCCGGCACGATCGGTCCGATGCGCCTTGCCCTGTTCGCCAGCGTGGTCTGGCTGGTGCTGGTGCTGGCCTATGCGCTGGGCTTCTTCGGCGTGATCGGGGTCGAGGCGCCGGATCGGCCGGTGATGCTGGGCGAGGTTGCACTGCTCGTTCTCGCCGCGCTGGTGCCGCCGGCGCTGCTGGTGATGGTGGCGCGGATGTGGCAGCGCACCGAGGCGCTGACCGAGGAGGCGCGCCGGCTGGCCGATGCCGCGAATCTCATCGGTGCCCAGGCCAGGGTGGCCGAGGAGCTCAACACCTCCAATCTCGCCTCGGCCCTGACCGAGGCCGCACGCATGGCCACCGCCCGCGATCTGGAGGCGCTGCAGGCGATGATGGCGCGCCATGATGAGCTGATGGCGCGCATCTCGGAGGATCTCCAGGCCACGCGCGAATCCGGCACCGCGACGCTGGCCGCCGCGCAGGAGGTCCGCGCCGGGCTGACGGGGCTCGAACAGCATCTCAAGACCAGCCTGCAGGACCGCGCCACCGTCCGCGAGGCGCTGGTCCAGATTGCCGCCAATACCGGGCAGGGCGGGGCGACCCGGGCCGCGGCGGCGGGCGCGCCGGAGGAACTTGCCGAGGCGCTGGGCCGGATGGAGTCCCTCGCCGCCCAGGCCGCGACCGATCGCGACGTACTGATCGCCGCTGCCGAGGCTACCTCGGAGATGCGCGACGAGATCCGCGCCGCATTGCGGCGGGCCGGTCCGCCGGCCGCGGAGGGGGAGAATGGCGCCGCGTCGATCCCGGCGGTTCCCGAGCTGACCTCGGCCCTGGCGCGGCTGGAGGAGATCGCCGAAGGCGTGCGCTCCGAGCGCGCGGCGCTGGTGGCCGAGACCCGGGCTGCCGCCAGCGAGCGGCAGGAGATCCGGGCCGCGCTCAAACGGCTGGAGGCGCGCAGCGTCGATCCCGACACCATCAGCGAGGAGCGCCGGGCGGCCGCGGCCGAACGCGACGAGATCCGTGCCGCGCTGGCGCGGATGGAGGAACGCGCCGCCGCCGCCGAGGAGGCGCGCGAGCTGCTCAAGGCCGAGCAGGAGATCTCGCAGCGCGAGCGCGGCGAGATCCGCGAAGCGCTCAGCCGCATGGAGGAAAAGGCCGCCGCGGTGGCCGCCGACAGCCGCCGGCTGCGCGCCGAGCGGGTCGCGGCCGCGGCCGAGCGTGACGAGCTGCGCGCCGCGCTCGCCCGGCTGGAGGAACGCGCCATCGGCACGGTGGAGGAGGAACGCGCCGCCCTGTCGGAGATGCTGGCGCGGATTGCCGAACAGCAGGCCAATTCCGAACGCGCGCTGACCGCGCTGCTGGAACGCCGCGAGGCGGGCGAGGATCTGGCCCGGCTGCGCCGCATCCAGGCCGCGCGCCGGCAGAAATCCGACGCCGATCAGCCGAGCCTGCCGCTGCCGGCGCTTTCGGATGAACCGGTCGAGGGCGAGATCGACGCCGCGCTGATCCTGCGTGCCCTCCACTTCCCGCGCGACGAGGCCGATCGCGAGGGCTTCCGCGCGCTGCGCGTGGCCCGGCGCGACCATGTGCTGGCCGATTGCCTGCAGGCGGCCGAGGACGTGCTGACGCTGTTGTCGCAGGACGGCATCTACATGGACGATCTGACGCCGGAAGACGTGCCGCCCGAGCTGTGGGTGGCCTTTGCCAATGGCGAGCGTGGCGCGCCGGTGCGCGCGCTGGGCGCGATCGAGGACGAGGCGGCGCTGGCCATCACCCGCGGCCGGGTGCGTACCGATCCGGTGTTCCGCGACGCGACGCTGCATTTCCTGCGCCGCTTCGACCCGGTGCTGCGCCGGCTGGTCGAGATCGCCCGCGATGTGGAGATCCATGCGCTTTCGGCCACGCGCACCGGCCGGGCGTTCATGCTGCTCGCGCGGGTGCACGGCGCCTTCGACTGAGCAGCGGCGGCGGGCGAGCTGTGGTGCCAATTCGGCCCGTTTCGCTGCCCCCCGTGCCAGCCATTCCCGCCGGCGGCAGCCCTTGTCTTCTTCTTGGCCCAAATACTCATGCTCCGCCGGCGCGGTCCGAGCCGGCGTCTGA
>RFIR01000473.1 GCA_003695135.1 Alphaproteobacteria bacterium
ACGCGCAAGATCTACGCCAATCTCAAGGATGCGCAGGAGGTTCTGGAGATCGGCATGAACCGGGCGGTGGAGCTCTTGGCGCAGAAGGCGGCGCGCGGCGCCAATGGCGGGCGCAACGCCGAGCCCCTGAAGGCGCTGGGCGAGCATCCCGACGGTGGCGCGGTCAATGTCATGGCCGGCCGCTATGGTCCTTACGTGAAGTGGGAGAAGATCAACGCGACCCTTCCGAAGGATCTCGATCCGGCCGACGTCACGCTCGAGAAGGCGCTGGAACTGATCGAGGCGAAGCGGGCGGCCAGGGGGGGCAAGGGCAAGGCGCGCAAACCCGCCGGAGGCAGGAAAGCCGCAGGCACGAAAACCGCCCGCGCGAAGACCGCGCGCAAACCGGCCGAACCCGATGCGCTGATCGACGAGGACGGGGCGTAGATCCCGCCATTGTCCGGCCGCGCCCTTCCGCCCCACCAGACTTCTTCTTGGCAAAAATACTCCCGCCGGAGGCGTGCCCGGCGCGACCACCGGCGCGTTGGCGGGCATCCTGGCGCATGCTCGACCCCCACCAGCCGGGTTTCGCCCTGTTCGGCGCCCGGTACGCATGCTAGGGGCGGGCGATGAAGTCCTTCCCCGACAAGACCGCCATCCTCGCCTGGGTGCGCGACAATCCCGACATGGCCAGCAAGCGCGACATTGCGCGCGCCTTCGGGATCAAGGGGGCCGACCGCGTTGCGCTGAAGGAGATGCTGCGCGAGCTGCAGGAAGAAGGCCTGCTGTCGGGCGACCGCAAGGCCTATCGCGATCCCGCCTCGCTGCCGCCCGTCGCCGTGCTGGTGGTGCGCGGCACCGATCACGAGGGCGATCTCTTCGCCAAGCCACAGTACTGGGAGGGCGCGGGCGCACCGCCGCGGGTGCTGATGGTCGGGCGCGGCCCGGCGCTGGGGCCGGGCGACCGGGTGCTGGCGCGCATCTCGCGGCACCGCGGGGATGACGGCTTTGCCTGGGAGGGCCGGACCATCCGGCGCATCGGCACCGGGCCGGCGCTGGTGCTCGGCATCTTCCGCGAGGCCGGGCGCGGCGGGCGCGTCGAGCCCATCGAGCGCGGCGCGCGGCGCGACTGGATCGTGGCGCCGGGCGAGACCGCCGGCGCCCGGCCGGGCGAGCTGGTGGAGGCCGAGCGCGCCGGCCCCGGCGGGCGGGTGCAGGTGCTGCGCCGGCTGGGCGATCCCTCCGAACCGCGGGCGATCTCGCTCATCGCCATCCACGCCCACGGCCTGCCGGTCGCGTTCTCCGATGCCGCGCTGGCCGAGGCCGATGCCGCGCAACCGGTCACGCTAGAGGATCGGGCCGATCTGCGGCATCTGCCGCTCCTGACCATCGACCCGGAGGATGCGCGCGACCATGACGACGCCGTCGCCGCGCTGCCCGATCCCGATCCCTCCAATCCCGGCGGCTGGCAGATCTGGGTCGCCATCGCCGATGTCGCCCATTACGTGCGCCCGGGCTCGGCGCTCGACCGCGATGCGCGCGAACGGGGCAACTCGACCTATTTCGCCGACCGGGTGGTGCCGATGCTGCCAGAGGCGCTGTCAGGCGATCTGTGCTCGCTGCATGAGGGTGCCGACAGGCCCTGCATCGCCCTCGAGCTGACCGTGGATCGCGAGGGCAACACGCGCGGGCAGCGTTTCCATCGCGCGCTGATGCGCTCGGTGGCCTCGCTGACCTATGCCCAGGCCCAGGCTGCCTTCGACGGAAGACCCGATGCGGTGACCGAGCCGCTGATGGAAGGCGCGCTCGCCCCGCTTCTGGGCGCCTATCGCGCGCTGGCCGCGGCGCGCGAGCGGCGCCGACCCCTCGATCTCGACCTGCCCGAGCGCGAGATCCGGCTGTCGGAGACCGGCGAGGTGGTCTCGGTGGGCTTCCGCGACCGGCTGGAGGCGCATCGGCTGATCGAGGAATTCATGATCCGCGCCAATGTCGCCGCGGCCGAGATCCTGCAGCTGAAACGGGTGCCGCTGATCTATCGCGTCCACGAGGTGCCGCCGCCGGAAAAGCTCGACACTCTGCGCGAGATCGCCGAGGGGGCGGGGCTGGCGCTGTCGAGGGGCCAGGTGATCACCACCGCCGTCTTCAACCGCCTGCTCGAACAGGCGTCGGGAACCGACGTGGCCGAGATCGTCCACATGGCGGTGCTGCGCGCCCAGACCCAGGCCTATTATTCGCCCGATCCGCTGGGGCATTTCGGTCTCAATCTGCGGGCATACGCGCATTTCACCTCGCCGATCCGCCGCTATGCCGATCTTGTGCTGCACCGCGCGCTGATCCGCGCCCATGGCTGGGGCGATGACGGGCTGAGCGAGGCGGAGATCGACACGCTCGCCGCCACCGCCGAGCACATCTCGATGACCGAGCGCCGCTCGATGGATGCCGAACGCGACACCGCCGACCGCTATCTCGCCGCCTTTCTGAAGGACAGGGTCGGGGCGAGCTTTTCGGCCCGCGTCTCGGGTGTGTCGCGCGCGGGCGTGTTCGCGCGGCTCGACGAGACCGGCGCCGACGGCTTCATCCCCGTCTCGACGCTGGGCATGGAGTATTTCCGCCACGATCCCGACCGCCAGACCCTGACCGGGGTGGAAAGCGGCACGGTCTTCAAGCTGGGGCTGCGGCTGCAGGTGCGGCTGGCCGAGGCGGAGCCGATCACCGGCGGGCTGCTGCTGCAGATCGAGCGGATCGAGGACCGGCCGGCGAAGGGCGGTGCCCGTCGCCCCCTGCATCGCAAGAGGCCGGAACCGGGGCGGCGCCGGCCGGTCAGGCGTCGCGCGAGACGCGACTGACGCGGCACCCAGGCTCTTGAAAGCGCGGGCGGATTTCCTATTTCTCTGATGGCCGGTTGCCGATCGCGGGGCCGGTCACAGAGACGAATCCAGGCCTGTCCCGATGGAAGGCCGCGAAAGCAATCGCTTCGAAAGGAGGATGCAGATGCGCAGCTTCGATCTCACCCCGCTTTACCGATCCACCGTCGGCTTCGACCGTTTCGCCAGCCTGCTCGACACCGTGCTGTCGAACGCGCAGGCGACCGAGACCGGCTATCCGCCCTACAACATCGAGAAGACGGGCGATGATGCCTATCGCATCACGGTTGCCGTGGCCGGTTTCTCCGATGACGAGCTCTCGGTGGAATCGCGTGACAATGTCCTGATCATCTCCGGCCGCAAGGAGGCGAAGGAGGAAGACGAGAGCCGCTACCTGCATCGCGGCATCGCCACCCGTGCCTTCGAGCGCCGCTTCCAGCTGGCCGATTACGTCCGGGCCGAATCGGCGCGGACCGAAAACGGTCTGCTGCATGTCGATCTGGTGCGCGAGGTGCCCGAGGCGCTGAAACCGCGCAAGATCGAAATCGCCCATGGCCCGATGATCGAGAGCGCGGTCGAGGGCAAGAAGGCCAAGGCGCGCGCGCACTGATTGCCGCCAGAGGCCGGACATGGCGGGCCCGCACTGCAAGGCGCGGGCCTTTTTCATGCCTGATACCAGCCGCCTAAATCACTGCCCGCTGCCCGGCTTCGTGCCGTGAGCGGGGTGATGGTGTCGGGGTCGTTGGCGCGGACGATCCGCACGGCCCTTGCAGGTGATCGCCTGGCAGCCGTCGAGGCGCGTTCCCTCGCGCGTGATCACCCGGCAGGCGCCGGTGCGGTCTGCCGGCCGGAGGGCGAATGCGCTGTACAGGCCAAACGATAATCCTCGCCCATGTGCAATGACTGGAATGCCCTGCAATACATGGATGCAGGCGGATTCTCGAAAAGCACAAGGCTTTGCAGGGATCATGGTTGCGCGCCCGTAAAGTAATTAGAAAATAATTCCCCAATCAATATTTAACAATCAACAGTGAAAATAATCACAACATGACCGGCGCCGCATTTCGCGGCGCCAGCGCGGAGCGACAGGGTCTGGCCAGCGGAGTTTCGCGGGGATCTCTTCCAATTACTTTACGCGCCGCGCAGCACAGCTTGGCAGACAACGCGTTCCGCCCGCGATGCCCGGTTGGGCTCATCCTGTTCCGCAGGGGGGCTTCCGATTCTCCGCATCTCCGAAGACTGTCACTTGCCGGCATGGCGCCGTCGCCTCCGGGCCGGCCGAAAGCCCCGGCGCCCGCCGGGCCATCGCCCCCCGGGTCCACGCTTCGGCAGCGGCCCGGCGAACATCTCTCAGCGCCGCGGGCGGCGGATCGTCGTCGCCGACCAGCCCGACACCATTGCCCGGGTCACAGCGCGGGGCCGCGCAAGGATCAGCGGTCGGGGCGATTGGCATCAGGCCAGCCCAAGCAGGCGGGCGGCATTGCCCTTGAGGATGTCGGGGCGGACCTCGTCGCGGATGGCGATCCCCTCGAAATCGCTCAGCCAGCGTTCGGGGGTGATCATCGGCCAGTCCGAGCCGAACAGCACCTTCCGCCGAAGGATCGAGTTGCAGTAGCGCACGAGGATGTCGGGGAAGTATTTCGGCGACCAGCCGGAGAGGTCGATATAGACATTCGGCTTGTGCTGGGCCACGGCCAGCGCCTCCTCCTGCCAGGGAAAGGAGGGGTGGGCGAGGATGATGCGCATGTCGGGAAAATCCACCGCCACATCGTCGAGATGCATCGGGTTGGAGTATTTCAGCCGCATGTAATTGCCCGCCCGCATGCCGGATCCGACCCCGGTCTGCCCGGTATGGAACAGCGCGATGGCGCCTTCCTCGGCAATGGCCTCGTAAAGCCCGTAGGCCAGCCGGTCATTGGGAAAGAAGCCCTGCATGGTGGGGTGGAACTTGAAGCCGCGGATGCCGAAATCGCGCATCAGCCGCCGCGCCTCGCGCACGCCGGTCCGGCCCTTGTGCGGGTCGATCGACGCGAAGGGGATCAGCACATCGGCATTCTCGGCGGCGAGTGCCGCCACCTCCTCATTGGCATAGCGGCGATAGCCGGTCTCGCGCTCGGCATCGACGGGAAAGATCACCGCGGCGATGTTCTGGGCCCGGTAATGCGCCGCCGTCTCCGGTACAGTGGGTGGATGCTGCCAGGGCGCGCGGAAATACTTCGCCATGGTGCTCTGCAGCTCGTCATAGCCGTCATCGGCGTGGTTTCCGCATGGCTCCTCGGCATGGGTGTGGATGTCGATGGCGCGGATGTTTTCCAGATCGATCATGGCTTGCCCTCAGATACGGATCACCGCCGGGTCGGCATCGTCATAGAGCCGGTCGACGAGTGCGGCGCGGCGGCGGGTGATGGCGGCGGTATTCAGGCTGCCCTTGGCGGTGATCTCGCCCGCGCCGATATCGGGCGGCTCGGCGAGGATCAGCGCGCGGGCAATGCGATTCGACGATCCGGTGGCGGTTTCGGCCAGCCGGGCCAGCGCCAGTTCCAGCGCGGCGGCAGTGGTCTCGTCCACGATGGCACCGCGTGAGCGGTGCCCCGTCTGCCCCGGCGGCGGAAAGATCAGCAGCCCGACCTCGGCGCGCCCCTCGCCGACCACCACCACGTCCTGCACCAGCCCGGCCAGCGCGGCCAGCGCCTTGAGCCGCAGCGTGGAGGCATGCACCCAGGTGCCAGTGATCAGCTTGAAATCCTCGCCGAGGCGTCCGTCGAAGATCAGCCCGCGCGAAAAGTCGGCCGGATCGACCAGACGCACCGCATCGCCGGTGATGAAGAAGCCCTCCGCATCGAAGCTTTCCGCGCTCCCCCCGGCATCGCCCAGATAGCCGCCGAACAGATTCGGCCCGCGCACCCGCAGCTCGTAGCGCCCCTCGCCCAGCGGGATCAGCTTCGCCTCCAGCCCCGGCACCGGCACCCCGATCATGCCGGGGCCGGCCCCCTTCTCGTGATAGATGATGGCGCTGGGCGCGGTCTCGGTCATGCCCCAGCTGGAGATCATGAACGGCCTCTCGCCGGTTTCGGCGAGGCTCATCTCCTCGATGGCCGCCCAGATGTCGGCGGGCAGCGAGGCGCCGGCATAGAAGAAGATGTCGAGTGCGGCGAAATAGCGCCGCCTCAGATCGGGATCGGCCTTCAGCGCGGCGACCTGCAGGGCATGGGCTACCGGCACGTCGAAGCGCAGCGTGGCCTGCACCAGCCGGAAGTTTTCGAGGCTACGCGCGGCCAGCGGCCCGACCGGCTTGCCGTCGTCGAGATAGAGCGCCCCGCCATTGGACAGCATCATGTTGAAGTTGGAATTGCCGGCAAAGACGTGGTTCCAGGGCAGCCAGTCCAGCAAGACGTGCCGCTTCGCACCGAGGATCGGCAGGCAGGCGAGATACTGGGCCTGGTTCACGCACATCATGGCCTGGGTCTGCGGCACCCCCTTCGGCTCGGAGGTCGAGCCGGAGGTGAACAGGATCTTGGCGACGGTATCGGGGCCGACCCGGGCATGCGCGTCATCGAGCGCGGCATCGGGTTCGGCATCGAGATCGGCCAGCAGCGTCATGCCGGGCCCGGCATTGCGTGACACGATCCGTCTGACACCGGCGAAGACATCGAGCGCCAGCGCTTCGGCAAAGCGCTGACCGTCGGCGGCAAAGACGGCGGCCGGCCGCACCGCGCCGGCACAGTGGCGCAGGCGGTCGTGCGCCTGCCGGATCAGCGAGTATTGTTCGGCCAGCGGCACGGTCAGCACGCCGATATATTGCGCGGCGAGGCTCAGCACCGCATGGTCGATGGAGGGGCCGGAGAGCACGACGATCGCCTCGCCCGGGCCGATGCCGGCGCGCAAGAGGCCGGCGGCCATGCGCCGGACGCGGGTCAGCATCTGAGCGTAGCTGACCGCGCGCCAGCCCGGGCCGTCGCGCTCGGCGATGAACACTGCATCGGGCGTCTCGGCGGCCCAGCGATGCAGCCACGCACCGGTATTGCGCGCGACCGGCCCCAGCTTCAGCGCCGAGCGCAGGAGGATGGTACCGTCGGCGCGGGTCTCGCTTTCGACCGCATGCGGGATGGGTTCGGGGCCGGTCATCCCCGCGCCATGCGCATTATGGCGGAGGCCCGGCCCGGTCGCGGTGATGGATGGATATGGATCATGTCGCGGCTCACCGGCTCCGGCCCGTTCCTGATGCGACGCGCGGTTCCTGCCCGCACGCCGCTCCCGATTGATCAGGATGGCGCGGGCGGACGTCAATGGGAAGCGAACATCGTGCCGGAAGACGGCATGCCGGAACGGTGTCGCTGTTGTCACCGTTGCCCGGACATTGCGGAGGGCAATGCCATGAGACCCCTGCGAAACTCCGGCGCGACGGAGCATCCCAGGCGAGACACGTTTTCTGCCAACGTGCACTGCGCGCGCGTAAAGTAATTAGAAAATAATTTCCCAATCAATATTTATCAATCAACAGTGAAAATAATCACAACATGACCGGCGCCGCATTTCGCGGCGCCCGAGCGCAA
>RFIR01000474.1 GCA_003695135.1 Alphaproteobacteria bacterium
ATCGCAGCGCTCGACCACCTCGCCGTCCAGCTCCAGCACCAGGCGCAGAACGCCATGCGCCGCAGGGTGTTGCGGGCCGAAATTGATGTTGAAGTTGCGGATTCGCTGTTCGCCGGTAAGGATGTCGCCCGCGCCGTCCATCACGCCTCCTCCCGCTTTTCGTCGCCCGGCAGGATGTAATGCGCCCCTTCCCAGGGCGACATGAAATCGAACTGCCGGTAGTCCTGCGTCAGCGAGACCGGCTCGTAGACCACCCGCTTTTCCACATCGTCATAGCGCAGCTCGACATAGCCGGTGGTGGGGAAGTCCTTGCGCAGCGGGTGGCCGCGGAAGCCGTAATCGGTCAGGATCCGCCGCAGATCGGGATGCTCCGAGAACAGGATGCCGAACATGTCGAACACCTCGCGCTCGTACCAGTTGGCCGAGGGGTGGATGTCGCACAGCGAAGGCGCGATCTCGTCCTCGCGCAGCTGCAGCTTGAGCCGGATGCGCATGTTCTGACGCATCGACAGGAGGTGATAGACCACCTCGAAGCGCTTTTCGCGTTCGGGATGATCGACGCCGCAGATGTCGATCAGCGTGGTAAACTCGCAGGAGCGGTCCTCGGCGAGAAAGGCGACGAGGTCGCGCAGCCGGGACGGCGCGACGATCAGCGTCAGCTCGCCATGGGCGATCCGGTGGGAGACCACCGCCTCGGGCTGGCGCGCCTCGATGAGGGTGGCCAGTTCGCTCAGCATCTCGGACATGGGCGCGGACCTCAGCGGGTAATGGTGCCGGTGCGGCGGATCTTGCGCTGCAGCTGCAGGATGCCGTAGAGCAGCGCCTCGGCGGTGGGCGGGCAGCCGGGCACGTAGATGTCCACCGGCACGATGCGGTCGCAGCCGCGCACCACCGAATAGGAATAGTGGTAATAGCCCCCGCCATTGGCGCAGGAGCCCATGGAGATGACATAGCGCGGCTCGGGCATCTGGTCATAGACCTTGCGCAGGGCGGGCGCCATCTTGTTGGTCAGCGTGCCGGCCACGATCATCACGTCGGACTGGCGCGGCGTGGCGCGCGGCACGAAGCCGAAGCGTTCGGCATCGTAGCGCGGCATGGAGGTGTGCATCATCTCGATGGCGCAGCAGGCCAGACCGAAGGTCATCCAGAACAGCGAGCCGGTGCGCGCCCAGTTGATCAGATCGTCGGTGGTGGTCAGCAGGAAACCCTTGTCGGCCAGCTCGTCGGACAGCGTGCGCGCATCCACCTCGCGATCCACCGCGGCGGTGGTGGACAGGGCCGGGCTCGTCACTCCCATTCCAGCGCTCCCTTCTTCCATTCATAGGCAAAGCCGATCGTCAGCACGGCGAGGAACACGATCATCGACCAGAATCCGAACAGACCGATATCCTTGAAGGCCACCGACCACGGGAACAGGAACGCCACCTCCAGATCGAAGATGATGAACAGGATCGAGACCAGGTAGAAGCGCACGTCGAACTTCATCCTCGCATCATCGAAGGCGTTGAAGCCGCATTCATAGGCCGAGGTCTTTTCCGGGTCCGGGCGGCTGACCGCGAGGATCAGCGGAATGATGGCCAGAACGATGCCCAGCCCGATGGCCACGGCGAGAAAGATGAGGATGGGCAGATATTCGATGAGGAGATCGTTCATGCGGTGTCTCCACGCCCGGACGGGGCGAAGCTGCGGTACCGGTCAGGCCCCGGATGTACCGGTGCTGCGGTGCAAGGTCAACTGAACCGGGACCGAGAGGGGTCGGCCAGCGGCGATATTGCACAGCCTGTTGCGGCCACCTCGCGCCGTGGCGACCCTTCTATCGGGCCGTGCACGCGCATGAGGTGTCACGGGCCCGCGGGCGAGCGGCCCGACTGTCCCGAAACGGAGCGTCTGTCATGGCAAGGACCGTCCTGATCACCGGATCCACCGACGGCATCGGTCTTCTGGCCGCCAGGCGGCTCGCCGCCATGGGTCACCGGATCCTGCTGCATGGCCGCGCTCCCAGCACTGCGCGACCTGCAGTTCTTCGGCGGCATGGACCAGCGGCTGCGCGACAGGGGCAAGGCGGGCAAGGTCGACGCCATCGCGCTGGCGAAAAATCCTCACCCTCGCCAATGTCGTCCTGCGCAGCGAAATCCCCTTCGATCCGGCCCCAGATCATGGATGATCTCCACGGTTGTCCCAGGCGGGCGCTTCGGTTCGACGTGCCTGCGCGGCGCCACCGGCGCCACGGTTGCGCCTCACCCTCGGGCCGGCACTGCCCTTTGGCGTGGTCCAGATCGGTCGGGACACGCTTCAAACCCGCCCCAGCATGACGCGGACGAGATGGCCGAAGCGGCGGCGCGCCTCGCTTTCCGGCCGGATGGCCTGGAAGAAATCGACGCCCTCCGCCAGCGGCCGCAGCACCGAGCCCGACCGCCAGCCCGCGCGCAGAGCCGGCAGGGCGCGGCGATCGGCCTGCCGTGCGAGCGCCCTGCCCCGGACCGCCTGCGCCAGCCCCTGCCGGGCGAGCGTCTGAGCCGCCGCTGCCAGCGCCGCGGTCACTTCGCCCTCGGCCAGCAGGGCCGCGTCGCGCCGGCTCACCCCCGGCAGCGGCATCCGCCCTGCGCCCGCAAGCCGGGGCAGCGCGCGCAGGATGCCGGCCGCGCCCATCGCCTGGCCAAGCGCGGCCGCCGCTTCCGCTGCCGGCGCGTCGAGCAGTTCCGCCGCCAGCGTCATCGGCACCACGGCGGTGTCGTGAAGATAGCTTTCCAGTCCGGCCTCGGTCATCGGAGCCGCCTCGACATCCCACATCCGCGCCTCGACGATCGGCGAGAGGCGTTCGGCCCCGATGCCGCTCCCGGCCAGCGATTGCACCAGCGCCTGCAGCACCGGGTGACGGCGCGGCGGAGCGCCCTGCTGCATCTCGCCCAGCGCATCGCGCCAGAACTGCAGCCGCATCCGGGCGATGAGCGGCTCGCGCGGCGACCAGGCGGCACGCGCGATCTCGAGCACGAATGCATAAAGCGCCAACAGCCGCGCCCGGCCGGCAGGCGGCGCGGCCATGGCCGAAAGGAACCGGTCGGGATCGCCCCGCCGCACCAGATCGGCGCAGTAATCGAAGCTCATGCCGCGGCGGGCGAGGCGATGAACATGGCGTAGCCGAACTCGTATCCGAAGGCCTGGCGCGCCGCGATCTCGGCCCGGGCCTCGGCCAGCACCGGCGCATCGCCGAATTCCTCGCGCAGGCGCCGCTCGCGCGCCGAAAGCGGGCCGTAATAGGCGTCCCACGCCTCTTCGGGCAGGAGGAAGCCGCCGACATTGCGGTAGCCGGCCTCGACGATGCGCGCGCGCACCCCGCCGATGGTGGTCATTTCGGGGTAATCGGCCCAGATCTCGCGCGCCTCCGCCGAGGGGGTCCGGGTCGTCCACACCGCGTCGGAGAACACCACCATCCCGCCGGGCCGGAGCAGGCGGCGCCAGAGCCGGAGCGCGCGCACCACGCCGATGATGTAGATCGCGCCCTCGCACCAGATCAGATCGGCGCAGGCATCGGACAGGGGTGGCGCGGCCATGTCGGCCTCGATGGCGGTGAAGCGCGCGGCATGGCCGGCAGCGGCCGCCCGGCGTCTGGCCTCGGCCAGAAACGGCGCATGGGTATCGATGCCGGTCACCCGCGCCTCGGGCAGCGCATCGAGCAGCACCACGCTCTGCGCGCCTGGGCCGCATCCCATGTCGATGATATCGAGCGCGCCGCTCATCCCCGTCATGGCCAGCGCCCGGCGGGTCGAATTGTCGAGACCGGGCCCCTCTCGCGGCAGATCGGCGTGAAGATCGAAGAAGGAGACCGTCACTGTCCGGCTCCGGTCAGGAACTTCAGAACCGGCTCGCGAACCGCGATGCCGGTCACCAGATCGATATGGCCGGTATCGGGCAGGATGACATAGCGGCCCTTGTCGGTGACGCCGCGCATCAGCGGCTCGAACCGATCGGGGATGAACGCCTCGTCCCTGGCGCCCACCAGCAGCAGGAAGGGCGGCAGCGCCGCGATGTCGGCCAGATAGTCGGGCCGGGGGGCGAGGCTGACATTCATCCGGTAGGAATAGGCCGGCGTGGTCGCCTCGTCGTCGAGCGTCACGCTGACGGGGTCGGTCAGGTTGAACTGGATCACGGTGAGATAGTTCAGGGCATCGATTCCGATGGCGTTCAGCATGCTCAACCCGATGATCCGCCGCGTCAGGGGAAAGGCCCAGCCGCCCGAATTGGGGCGCATCGTCGGGGCATTGTACTTCAGGAACGGGGCGAGCAACAGGGCGCGGTCGATCATGCTGCCATAGGGGCCTCCGGCAAAGCGGATCACCAGCCCGCCGCCGGAGGAATGCCCGCCCAGCACCACCTCCTGCCCCTTGCCGGCGAGAGCGGCGATCAGATCGGCGATGTCCTCCTCAAGCTGGCCGATATGGTCGACATCGCCCCGCCGCACCGGGTCGAGCCCGTGCCCGCGCAGATCGGGCACCACCACCTCGGCGGCACCCTGCCCGGCCAGAAAGCGCGCCAGGGGATGAAAGTAGAGGCCGTGCCCGCCCGAGCCGTGCAGCAGGATGAGGAGTGGCGCGCCTTCGCGCGCCGAAGGATAGGCGCGATAGCGGATCGGCGTCCCGTCACGGGCGGCGATGCGCTGCATCTCCGGCAGGCCGGTCCGGTCGATGGCGGCGAGCGCGGAGAAGTCGAGCCCCCTGGCCCGGGGCAGGTCCTCTGGCGATTGCGAAACGACCAGCAGGAAGGCAAGCCCCGGATACGCCAGTGCGGCGACAACCAGGCTGCGAAGCGCGATCCGGACGACGCCCACCGGCCTAGCGCCCCGCCACGGGCGCGCCGTCGCGGATCAGTTTCCATGTCAGCGCGTCCGAAAGCGCGGCAAAGCTGGCATCGACGATGTTGGCCGACACGCCCACCGTCGACCAGCGCCGGTCCTGCGAATCCTCGCTGTCGATGAGGACACGGGTGACTGCGTCGGTCCCGCCATTCATGATGCGCACCTTGAAATCCACCAGACGCACATCCTCGATGTATTTCTGGTACTTGCCAAGGTCCTTTGCGAGGGCGCGCGACAGGGCGTTCACCGGCCCCTGATCGACCTTCGTGACCGGATCGACGCTTTCGGAGACCGACATCGCCCGGTGACCGTCGATATTGACCACGACCACCGCCTCGGAGACGGTGACGATCTCTCCCAGCGCGTTGTGGCGCCGCTCGACCATCACCCGGTAGCGTTCGATGTCGAAGAAGCGCGGCATGCGGCCCAGCTCGCGCAGCGCAAGCAGCTCGAAGGAGGCGGCGGCGGAATCATAGGCAAAGCC
>RFIR01000475.1 GCA_003695135.1 Alphaproteobacteria bacterium
ATGCCCGGCCCGCCGGCCCGCGGATCGAGCACCGGGCGGGCGAGAAAGGCAGCGATGCGCCTGTCGGCCACCCGGGCCAGGTCGAGATATTCGCGCGCCCGGCCCAGCTCGCGCAGCCGCGGCGCCAGGATCGCGCCGAAGACCAGCGCCGAGGCGGCGGCCGGCGCGCCGATACCCGGAACCGTCGCCCAGACCGCAGCGATGCAGAGCGGCATGCCGGCAGCGCCCAGTTCGGCCCCGGCGCGGATCGCCCCGCTCCAGCGTGCGCGGTCGATCAGCGCCGTGGCGAGCGCCTCGCTGCGGCGCTGGAGGGCGCGCTCGACCTTGCCGCTGCGCCCGAAGGACTGGATGGAGGAGATCACGTCGCAGGCATGGGTGATCTCGCCGGCCAGACGCGCGCGGCGGCGGCGGGCCTCGTCGGCGGCGCGGCGCAGATGCGGCGCCGCCAGCCCCTGCACCGCAACCGTCACCAGCACCGGTACCAGAACCGCCGCGCCCAGTCGCCAGTCGGTCAGCCCGAGGCTGATACTGCCGCCGATCAGCACCGGCAGCCCGACCACCAGCGCAGGAACCCCGCGCACATGCCAGTTGCGGATCGCCGACAGATCGCCGACGAAACGCAGCAGGATCTCGCCGCGCGCCGGCAGCCCGTCGCGCGGCGGCAGACCGATCAGGTGATGGGACAGGCTGCCCCGGATGGCATGCACGATGCCCTGTCCCAGCACCTCGCCCTGCACCCGCTCGGCATACCGGCCCAGCGTCAGCCCGGCGGTGGCCGCGGCCAGGAGCACCAGCGGCCACGCGCTGCGCTGCGCCTCGCCCGCCGACAGCACCGCATCGAGCGCGCCCATCATCAGCACCGAGGCGGCCGCCTGCGCGGCGCCGATCAGGACCAGCCCGGCCAGCGCCGCGCGTGAGCCGCGGTGGAAGGGGATCAGGCGGCGCATCTGCTTTCCGCCAGTTCCGTGACGGTGATCTCGGCATTCAGCATCTGCGCACGGTCCAGCACCGGGCGCGGGCTGCGCGCCGCCGCTTCGCTGGCCGAGATCGGCGAGGCGGTAAAGGCGCCAGAGACGGCGAGCACCGGCAGGTTGTGGCCGATCAGCCATTCGGCGCCGGCGATGGCGCTCATCGCATCCGCACCGGCGAAGACGATGCCGTCGACCGAGCGGCGGAAGATCTCCGAGCGCACCAGCCGCTCGGTCTCGTCCAGATAGAGCCCGTCGGCCACTTCGACCAGCACCAGATCGAGCCCCGGCCGGGCGCGGCAGCGCGCCAGCAGCAGCTCGAAGATGTTCTCGCGCTGATGATCGGTCAGCCGGTGGCTGGTGGCAAAGCCGGCATCGGTGAAATCCAGCACCAGCTCGGCACCGGCATCGTGATAGGACCACAGATCGCCGCCCGAGCCGGTGCCGGTGACCTTGATCGCCGCCACCCGCCGCCCGGCCAGCGTCTCGCCGCGGGCCAGCGCGGCCATGGTGGTGGTCTTGCCCGAATTCATCGACGAGCCGATCACGGCGATGACCAGCGGGTCCGAGGCCTGGGCCTCCGGCATCGGCAGCGCGAAGTCGCGGGTGTTGAGCCGCCGTCCCGTGGCGTCGGCAAGCAGACCCAGCGGCGCGATCCGCGTCGGCGTGCGCGCCTTGCCGGCCTTGCGGATCATGCGCGCGGCGATGCCGCCGCCGGCGACCAGCTCGCAGGCTTCCAGCGTCGCCGGCACATGCGCCTCGAACTGATCGGGGGCGTAACGGTCGCCATAGGCCACGATGATGCTGTCGCCTTCGAACATGGTCGCGCGCCGCCCGTGCGCATCCTCCAGCCGCTGGTGATGGCCGAGGCTCACCACATCGGCGATCACGACATCGCCCGCCCTCGGCGTTCCGGTGACGATGCCGGCGGCCATGTCCAGATCGACGCGGCGGACCGAGAACGCCCGCTTGGCGCTGGCCAGACGTGCGGCGGAAAGCGGGATCAGATGCGCCTCGGGGAAGGTGCCGGGACCGACTTGGATATCGTGTTTCATTGCAGTTGCTCCGGGTTGCTTTCCGGTTGTAGTGGCCGATTCCGCAACCACGGCACAGCCCCATAGGTCGCGCGGGTTTTCCTACCAAGGTCGGATGGGACCCGGACCCATGGACCGGGACATCCGGCGAGGCCGGCCTGAATCCACCCCGCGCCTGGGGCCCCGCGTGCCGGGCGAGGGCCATTGCAGGGGCTGGCGCGCAGGCCTGAGCGGCGCTAGATCGGTCGCAGTCCAGCGGATGGAGAGGGGACGGATCGGATGAACGACATTCTTGCCGAAATGCGGCTTCCAACAACGGATCTGGGCCGGGACATCCCCTTCTACACCGGCACGCTGAAGATGCGCATGGACATGATCTATCCCGCCGACAACCCGCGCATCGCCGTCTTTTCCGGCCATGGCCTGCGGTTGCGCATCGAGAAGGGGGCGCCGGAGGCCCCGGGCACGATGCGGCTGCGCGTGCCCGATCCGGACCGCTTTGCCGGCGGCGCACGCGAGCTGACCGCGCCCAACGGTACCCGGATCGAGATCGTCGAGCGCGACCCGCCGCTCGTCCTGCCGCCCACCGAACACAGCTTCGTGGTCCACCGGCTGGTCGATTCCGCGCCCTGGATCGTCGGCCGCGCCGGCATGCAGTATCGCGACCTCGTCCCCTCGCGGCTGGGCGGGGCGATGATCGCCAGCCATATCCGCATCCCCGATGGCGGGCCGGTGCCGGACATGGTGCATTACCACAAGGTCGGCTTTCAGCTGATCTTCTGCTATCGCGGCTGGGTCGAGGTGGTCTATGAGGATCAGGGTGGCCCGCGCCGGCTGGGTCCCGGCGACTGCTTCATCCAGCCTCCCGAGATCCGTCACCGGGTGCTGGAGGCGAGCGACGACTGCCAGGTGATCGAGATCGGCGTCCCGGCCGAGCACATCACCGAGATCGACCACGAGATGACGCTGCCCACCCCGCAGCTGCGGCCCGACCGCGAATGGGACGGCCAGCGCTTCGTGCACAATCTCGCCCGCGATGCGCGCTGGCAGCCCTTCCGCATCCCCGGCTTCGTCTGCCGCGATACCACGGTGGCCGAGGCCACGCGCGGCGTGGCCGGGGTGCTGGTGGTCCGCCCGGGCGATGGGACCCCCCCCTGGACCCGCCATGACGGCGACATCCTGTTCGGTTTCGTGATGGAGGGCGGGGTGACGCTGGAAGGCGAGGGGCGCGAGTCCTATCGGCTGTCGGCCGGCGATGCCTTCGTGATCCCGCCCGGGCTGGCCACAAGGCTGAGCGGGGCAAGCGCGGATCTGGAATGGCTGGAGGTCAGCCTGCCGGCGGGATTTGCCACCGAGACGCTCGGCAGCGGCGACCGGCCCCGCTGAGGGGCAGGCGCCGGTCTCGCCGGTGGCGAATCACGCTCTTGCCGATTTTTCTGGTGGAGGGGGCTGGATTCGAACCAGCGTAGGGTCTCCCCGACGGATTTACAGTCCGTTGCATTTGACCGCTCTGCCACCCCTCCAGCACAGGCCCGGCCCGGCGGGTGGAGCGCCTTCAATAAGAACCGGCCGGGTTGGCGTCAACCTTCAATCCCGCCCTGCCTTGCCGACGGTCCGCCGCGGTGCGATATGGGGATGGAATTCGCCGGAGGGAAGCCCGCTTGGTCGCTCGCACACGCAGGAAACCGCCCTGGGTGGTGGAGAAGGAGCGGCAGCGCAAGGCCGAGGAAGGGCGGACGCTGTGGCTGTTCGGCCTGCATGCGGTGCGCGCCGCGCTGCTCAATCCCCGCCGCGCGCGCCTGCGGCTGGTGCTGAGCCGCAATGCCGCCGATCGCTTGCGCGACGTGCTGCCCGAATCGGGGGGGTGGGAGGAGGCCGATCCGCGCCGCTTTCCCGCCCCGCTCGACCCGCAATCGGTGCATCAGGGTGCGGCGCTGGAAACCCGGCCGCTCGACTGGGGATCGCTCGAGGAGGTCTGCGCGCCGCGCGGCGACACCCCGGTGGTGGTGCTGCTCGACCGGGTCAGCGATCCGCAGAACGCCGGCGCGGTGCTGCGCTCGGCGGCGGTGTTCGGCGCCCGCGCCGTGATCGCACCGCTGCGTCACGCCGCGCCCGAGACCGGGGCGCTGGCCAGGGCCGCCTCCGGCGCGCTGGAGCGCCAGCCCTATCTGCGCGTGCCGAATCTGGCGCGTGCGATGCAGGCCCTCAGTGGAATGGGGTATCGGCTGGTGGGGCTGGATGGCGAGGCCGCTCAGGAGCTCGACGCCGTGCTGGCAGACATGACCGAAACGCCGCTGGGGCTTGTTCTCGGTGCCGAGGGGGCGGGGCTGCGTGCACTGACACGCGAGCGCTGCGACGTGATCGCACGCATTGGCGGTGCAGGCGGATTCGGATCGCTCAATGTATCCAACGCCGCCGCGGTGGCGCTGTTCGCAGCCCGGAAATCGGGCAAGTTTGATACCAACATGTCAGGATAGGACGCATTTCGGTAAGATTCTGTTCACATTCTTCTTACAGTCTCTTTCAATGTGAGTCTGCATCTCTTATGTTGTAGAGTGAAGCGGAGTTTGCGAGAGCGGCTACGCTTCATCACTCACTGTCCCTCGTTCCGACTTCAGCGCCCAGGTTTTCCTGGGCGCCTTTTTCTCCGGATGGGGGAAGGGCATCCGGGCGACGGGGCAAAGCGGGATGAACCACGACGACGATACACTTCGCGAGATATTGCAGCGAACACGGACCATTGCCATGGTCGGGGTGTCGCTGAACGAAAACCGTCCCTCCTATTTCGTGGGCCGGTACCTGCGATTGAAGGGCTATCGCGTGCTGCCGGTCAACCCCGCCTATGCGGGCAGGCAGGGCTTTGGTGCCCCTGTCGTCGCCTCGCTGAAGGATCTTGCCGGCGAGCCGGTCGACATGGTCGACATCTTCCGCCGCTCCGACCAGGCCGGCGCGGTGGTAGACGAGGCGCTGGAGCATCTGCTCGACAGCGGTCTGAGAACCATCTGGATGCAGATCGGCGTGATCAACGAGGCGGCGGCAGAGCGTGCGCGCGCCGCCGGGCTCGATGTGATCATGAATCACTGCCCCAAGATCGAGTATCAGCGCCTGTTCGGAGAGCTGCGCTGGGCCGGTTTCAACACCCGGGTGATCAGTTCGCGCCTGTAACGTGATCACAACCTTCCATCAGCGGTGCCGATGCCGGTCAGTGCACAAATTTGGCTAAAATGTGCCAGAAATCCAGGAAACTGACGGTGAACGCCTGATATTTGGGGCTAAATGTTCGTTTCGTCCAGCGGCTCTCATGCCTCGAGTGGGATGGAATACCGCGGTTGCCAGCAGATGAGCTGGGTCGATTCGCCGGATACCGTGTCGAACTGGTGCCCGCGCAGGATCACCCGCACCTCCTGCCCGTTGTGATCAAGCCGGATCAGCACATCGGGCCCGGCGAACACCCGGTCGATCACCGTTCCCGTGATCACATTCCAGCCGGCAGGTGGTTCGGTGTTTGCCGGTTGCAGAACCACGTTTTCCGGCCGAACCGCGAGCAGGTCCGCCGTGTTGTCGTGATCACGAAATCGCAGCACCGTACCGTCATCCAGTGCGATGCCGCCTGCGACCGGCTTGCCTTCGAACACATTCGCCGCGCCGAGGAATTCTGCCGCGAATCGGGTGCGCGGCCGGTTGTAGACCTCCTGCGGCGTGCCTTCCTGGATCAGCGCCCCGTCGCGCAGGATGCCGATGCGGTCCGACAGCGTCATCGCCTCTTCCTGATCGTGGGTGACGAAGATGGTGGTCAGCCCGGTTTCGCGCTGGATGCGCTTGAGCTCGATCTGCATCTCGGTCCTGAGCGCCTTGTCGAGCGCCGAGAGCGGTTCGTCGAGCAGCAGCACGCGCGGGCGGGTGACGATGGCGCGGGCGAGCGCCACCCGCTGGCGCTGCCCGCCGGACAGCTGGTGCGGCCGGCGCGCGCCCAGCCCTTCCAGCTGCACCAGCGCCAGCGCCTCCCGCACCGCCTCGCTCCGCGCGGCCCGGTCGAGACCGGCCACGCGCAGACCGAAGCCGATATTCTCCGCCACGCTCATGTTGGGAAACAGCGCGTAGTTCTGGAACACCATGCCGATGCGCCGCCTTTCAACCGGCACGCCCTCCACCGGTTCGCCACCGATCCGCACGGTTCCGGCATCGGGAAACAGGAAGCCGGCGATGATGCGCAACAAAGTTGTCTTGCCGCTGCCCGAGGGACCGAGCAGGCCGTAGAAACCGCCATCGGCGAAGTCGATCGACACGTCATCGAGCGCGGCCAGCGTGCCGAAACGCTTGGTGATGCCCTGCACCGCAACCTCGGCCATCAGCGTTCGCCTCCGAAGCGGAAGAAGCGCGCGACCAGCAGCATCAGCCCCATGGAGACCGTGATCACAAGGGTCGAGACGGCGTTGACCTCCGGCGTGAAGCCCTTGCGGATCGAACTGTAGATCTCCACCGGCAGGGTGGTGTCGCCAGGCAGCGACAGGAAATAGGAGACGACGAACTGGTCGAAAGAGACGGCGAAGGCGAACAGTGCGCCTGCGATCACCCCCGGCGCGATCCAGGGCAGCGTCACCAGCCACACCACCTGGGCGCCGTTTGCGCCCAGCGAGCGCGCCGCCTCCTCCAGCGCCGGGTCGAAGCTGCGCAGCCGGGCCGAGACCACGATCACCACATAGGGCAGCGCCAGCGCCACATGGCCCAGCAGCACCGCCGGGCTGCCGCGCCCCAGCCCGATGAAGAAGAAGAACACCAGCATCGCGGTTCCGGTGATCAGCCACGGTATGGCGATGGGCGGGAACAGCAGCACCTGCATCAGCCGCTTGCCGCGGAAGTCGTGGCGGAACAGGCCGAGCGCGGCCAGCGTGCCCAGACCCGTCGCGATCACCGTGGTCAGGCAGGCGATCCACAGGCTGGTCCAGGCCGCGCGGGTGAGATCGGCGTTCTGGGCCAGTGCGGCGTACCATTTGGTCGAGAACCGCATCGGCAGCCGGTAGAAGGGCGAATCGTTGAACGACATCAATGCCATGATCAGGATCGGCAGGTAGAGGAAGGCCAGC